>JAFAYN010000155.1 GCA_019240375.1 Gemmatimonadota bacterium | reverse complement strand
TTGAAGCCGATCTCCGGCCGGGGGAGCGTCGCCATCCGGGCCCGGATCTCGTCCGGACCCATCCAGCGGAGCAGCCCGTGGCCGATCCCGCGCTCGGGGAGGGCGCGCAGCCGCTCGCGGACGGTCCGCAGCGCCGCGGCCTCGTCGCGGGCGCCGCGCAGGTCCACCAGCACCGGGTACATGGCGGTGAACCACCCCACGGTGCGCGACAGGTCCACCCCCTCCAGGATCTCCTCGCGCCCGTGCCCTTCCATCTCCACCAGGAGCCTGCCGTCGCCGGTCCAGCGGGCGACGGCGCGCGCCAGCGCTGCAAGGAGCACGTCGTTGACCTGCACGTGGAAGGCGGCCGTTACCTCCTGCATCACGGCGCGCGTCTCTTCCTCCGAGAGCGAGGCCATGACCAGCCGCGCCGAGTCGTTGGTGTTGGGGCCGTCGCCGTCGGTCGGGAGGGCGGGGATCCCGGCGAGCGCCGGGTCGAGCCAGAACTCCGTCTCGGCCTCCACCCCGCCGGAGCGGACGTGCGCGACCAGGCGCCCGGCCCAGTCGCGGAACGAGGTGGTCTTGAGCGGGAGCGCCACCTCCTCGCCGTCGGCGAGCTGCTGGTACGCGGTCTGGAGGTCCTCCACCACCACGCGCAGCGAGGCGACGTCCATCACCAGGTGGTGGGCGGCCAGGTGCAGCCGCCCGCGCCCCTCGCCCAGGTGCAGGTACGAGGCGCGGAAGAGCGGCCCGGCCGACAGGTCGAGCGAGCCCTCCTGCGCGTCCAGGCGGGCGCGGACCGCGTCGTCCTGCTCCGCCTCGGGGACGGCGGTCAGGTCGATCCACTCCAGCGGCGGCTCACCCTCCATCCCCGCGTTGCGCTGCCGCCAGGCGCCGTCCGCGTCCCGCTCGAAGCGGAGGCGCAGGGCGTCGTGGTGCGCCACCACCTGCCTGACCGCGCCCTCCAGCGCGGCGCGGTCGAGCGCGGCGCGCGGCTCCAGCAGGACCGACAGGTTCCAGCGGTTCACGTCCGGGAAGTCCTGCGCGAAGAACCACTGCTGCACCGGGGTCAGCGGGAGCTCGCCCACCACCTCGGCCTGCTCCGCCACCACCGCCGCGGCGCTCCCCGCCAGCGGGGCCAGCTCGGCGATGGTGGGGTGCTCGAAGAAGTAGCGGGGCTTGAGCTGCACCCCGGCGCGGAGGGCGCGGGCCACCACCTGGATGGACAGGATGGAGTCGCCGCCCAGCTCGAAGAAGTTGTCGTGCACGCCGACGCGCTCCACCCGGAACACGTCGGCCCAGACCGCCGCCAGCGCCTCTTCCACTGCGTTGCGCGGGGCCACGTAGCCCCGGGCATCGGCGCCGCGCTCGGGCGCGGGGAGGGCGTTGCGGTCCACCTTCCCGGTGGGGGTGAGCGGGAAGGCGTCCAGCGCGATGAAGGCGGAGGGGATCATGTACTCCGGGATCCGCCCCTTGAGCCAGCCGCGAAGCTCGGCCGCGGTCGGGGCCCGGTTCCCCTCCTCGGGGGTCAGGTACGCCGCCAGCCGTCGGTCGCCCGGCTCGTCCTCGCGCACCATCACGATCACCTCGCCCACAGCGGGGTGGCGCACCAGCGCCGCCTCGATCTCGCCGGGCTCGATCCGGTAGCCGCGAATCTTGACCTGCTGGTCGGTGCGGCCCAGGAACTCCAGCGTCCCGTCGGCCAGCCAGCGGGCCCGGTCGCCGGTGGCGTACAGGCGCGCCCCCGGCTCGGACGAGAACGGGTCGGGGAGGAACTTTTCGGCGGTCAGGTCGGGGCGGCCGGCGTAGCCGCGGGTCACCCCCGCCCCGCCGATCATCACCTCGCCGGGGACGCCGACCGGGACCGGGCGCCCGGGGAGGTCGCACACGTACAGCTGCGTGTTGGCGAGCGGCCGCCCCAGCATCTGCCGGGTGACCGCCTCCGGGTCGGCCACCCGGTGCACGGAGCACAGGATGGTCCCCTCGGTGGGGCCGTACAGCACCCACAGCTCCGCCGCGGGGAAGGCGCGGCGCATCTCGGGCCACAGGTCCGGGGCCACCGCGTCGCCGCCCACGAAGGCGCGGCGCACCCCCGGGATCCCCTCCGGGTGCAGGGCGTGCACGGTGCGGACGAGCTGGCGCATCAGCGCGGGGACGGCGTGCAGCAGGGTGGCGTCGCGCACCTCGGCCACCAGCGCGTCCATGTCGGTGATCCGCTCCGTCGGGATGATCCGCACCGACCCGCCGGAGATCAGCGGGCACAGCGCCTCGAAGAGCCAGATGTCGAAGGCGTACGAGGCCAGCGACGGGAGCACGTCGCCCTCGCCCAGCCCGAAGTCGCGGGCGCAGGCCAGCAGGGTGTTGACCAGGTTGCGGTGCTCCACGCGCACCCCCTTGGGGCGGCCGGTGGAGCCGGAGGTGTAGATCACGTACGCCAGCCCCTCGGGGAAGGTCGTCTCGTCCAGCGGGGCGTCGTCGCCCTCCGCCGCGAGCGCGTCCCACCCGGTGTCCAGGGCGATGGCTTCCGCCCCGCCGGCCGGGAAGCGGCCGAGCAGGCTCTGCTGGGTGAGGAGGACCGGGACCGCCGCGTCCTCCAGGATGTACGCCAGCCGGTCCTCGGGGTGGGTGGGGTCGAGCGGGACGAAGGCGCCGCCGGCGCGCAGGATCCCCAGCAGCGCCACGATCATCTCGGGGCTCCGCTCCAGGCACACCCCCACCGGCGTCTCGGGACGCACGCCGCGGGCGCGGAGGGCGTGGGCCAGCCGCAGGGTGCGGCGGTCCAGCTCGGCGTAGCTCAGCCGCCGCTCCCCGAAGGCGACCGCGGGGGCATCGGGGGTGCGGGCCGCCTGCTCCGCGAAGAGCCGGTGCGCGGGGACCTCCAGCGCGAAGTCGGCCGCGGTCTGGTTCCACCCCGACAGCACCTGCCGGCGCTCCGCCGGGGACAGCACCTCCACCTCCGACAGGCGCAGCCCCGGGTTGGCCGCCACCTGGTCCAGCATGTAGTAGTAGTTCGCCGCCATCCGCTCGATGGTGCCGGCGTCGAACAGGTCGGAGTTGTACTCGATCACCCCGCCGATGTGGGTGAGGTAGTCCTTGAGCAAAAAGGTCAGGTCGAACTTGGTGGTCCCGGTGTCCACCAGCCCGGTGTTGGCGTACTCGGCCCGCGTCAGCCCGGTGGGGCGCTTCTCCTCCGAGAACACGTTGAGCGCCGGGCGCTCCAGCCCGAACATCACCTGCAGGAGCGGGTTGCGGCTCAGGTCGCGCTCCAGGTGCAGGCTTTCCAGGAGCTTTTCCAGCGGGAGGTCGGCGTTGGCGTAGGTCAGCAGCGCCACGTCGAACACCTGCCGGAACAGCTCCGCGAAGGTGGGATCGCCGCGCAGCGAGCTGCGCAGCGCCAGGGTGTTGATGAAGAAGCCGATCAGCGCCTCGGTCTCCTCCTGCTGCCGGTTGGCCTCCACCGTCCCGACGATCAGGTCCTCCTGCCCGGTGTAGCGGAAGACGAGCGCCTTGTACACGGCCAGCATGCTCACGAAGAGCGTCACGCCGTGGGCGGCGCTCACCTGCTCCATCCGGTTCTTGAGGTCGGCGGAGATGTCGACCTTGTGCAGCCCGCCGTTGTAGGTGCGGAAGGGCGGGCGCGGGCGGTCGGTGGGAAGCTCCAGCACCGCCGGCGCGTCGGCCAGGTGCTGCTTCCAGTGGTCCACCTGCTGCTGCAGCCGCTCGCCCGACAGGTACTCGCGCTGCCAGACGGCGTAGTCGGCGTACTGGATCGGGAGCTCCGGGAGCGGGACCGGGTCGCCGTACAGGAAGGCGGCGTAGAGCCGGATCCACTCGTGGAAGAACACCACCCCCGACCACCCGTCCACCGCGATGTGGTGGAAGGAGCAGACCAGGATGTGGTCCTCGTCGCCCATCCGGATCAGGCGCGTCTGCACCAGCGGCGGCTTCCGCAGGTCCATCGGCGTCCCCGCCTCCTCGGCCTCCAGCCGCATCGCCTCGGCCTCGCGCTCCTCCTGCGGGAGGTGCCGGATGTCGTCGACCTTGAGCTCGGGGTAGGCGTCCTCGTGGATGATCTGCATCGGCTCGCCGTCGATCATCTCGTAGCCGGTGCGCAGGATGGCGTGGCGGCGGACGATCTCGCGCAGGCTCCGCTTCGCCACGTCCAGGTCGAGCGGGCCCATGAAGCGCTGCGCCGCGGCCACGTTGTAGAACGGGTTGCCGGGCTCGAGCTGGTCGAGCACCCACATCCGCTCCTGCTGGAAGGAGAGCGGGAGCGGGCGGGAGTGGTCGACCGGGCGGATACGGACGATCTCGACGTCGCCCTGCGTGCGCTTCAATTCTTCCACCTGGGCGGCGAGCCCGGCCACGGTGGGGTGCTCGAAGATGGCCTGCAGCGACAGCTCCACCTGGAACTGGTCGCGCACGCGGGAGATGATCTGGGTGGCGTACAGCGAGTGGCCGCCCAGCGAGAAGAAGTCGTCGTGCACCCCCACCTGGTCGATCCCCAGCATGTCCTGCCACACCTCGGCGATGCGCGTCTCGGCCGGGGTGCCGGGGGGGACGTAGGCGTTGGCCAGCGCGGGGCGGGCGTAGCGCTGGTCGTCGACTACCGCGGTCTGCTCCGGCGCGTCGGCGGGGGCCGCGGGGGCGTGGCGCGAGACGGCGCGCACGTCGGGCTCGGCCGCGACGGCGAGGACGTTCTCCACCGCCTGCAGCCACTCGGCCACGGACGTTTCCCGCTCCTCGGCGTCCACCAGCCAGGGGGCTTCCACCTCGTGCCAGCGGTCCCAGGTCACGGCGGTCCAGGGGACGGGGTGCTCCACCCCGTGCCGGCGGGCCACGGCGGCGGCCAGGTGCGCCGCGGCCAGCGACCCGGTGCGCTCCGGGCCGCCGCGCGGGATCCAGGTCTGGATCAGGCAGAAGTCGAGCGGCCACCCCTCCAGCGCCCCTTCCAGGGTGCCCAGCGCGTCGGACAGGAAGCGGAAGGGCGCCTCGGCCCCGGACGGGTCGGTTCCGCCCACCCCCTCCTGCGGCTGGGTGTAGAACACCCCGTGGATCTCCCCGAACTCGCGGCGCGCCTGCTCCAGCGCCTCCGCGGCCGAGGCCGGGTCGGCGATGTCCACCGGGATGACCAGCATCTCCACCCCGGGGGTGTAGATGCGGCGGATCTCGCGGATCACGTGCGCGGCCGGGTCGTCCTTCCCCTCCTGCCGCACCAGGTACGCTTCCCACTCCTGGAAGGGGGGGAAGGAGGTGGGGACGGTCAGCACCAGCCGGGCGCGCGCCGTGCGCGACACCCGCCGGGCCAGGAGGAGGGCGCTGTCGCCCAGCGCCCCGGCGAACAGGTAGGTCCCGCCGTTGCGGAAGGGGGTCTGCGCCCCGGCGTCGGCGCGCACGTCCTGCGGCGCCTGCACCCAGCGGCGCCACCCGCGCAGCGCGGTGGCCGGCTCGGCCGAGTCGGAGGCCACCTCGGCGAGCAGGTGCTCGGCCACGCGGGCGGCGTCGCGCCCGGCGGGGAGCCGTACGTCGACCACCCGGCAGGCGACCCCCGGAAACTCGACCGGGATGGTGTCGCACGGGCCGAGCAGGAAGGCGCGCGAGGGGTCGATCTCCTCCGCGCCGGACACCTCGTGCAGCCGGTCGGCCACCACGTGGATGCGGGCGCTCTCCGCCCCGTCGCGCTCCAGCGCGCTCGCCAGGAGGAGGAGCGAGGCGTAGCCGCGCTCGAACCCGGCGCGGAAGGAGCCGACCTCGGGCTCGGCCTCGCCGGTGACGCTCCACAGGTGCACCACGTCGCGCGGCGGGGCGCCCGCGGCGCGGACCGCTTCCATCAGGGCGCGGTAGTCTTCCGCGGCGCCGGGGCGGACGGTCCAGGTGCGCTCCCCCGCCGCGGCGAAGGCGCTCCCCGGCCGCACGGTCAGCACCTCGGCCCCGGCGCCGGCAAGCCCGCGTGCGAGCCCCTCACCCAGCCCGGCCTCGTCCACGAACAGGAGCCAGCGCGACCCGGCCAGCTTCCCGGCCCCGGGGCGCGGGGCGGGGAGGGCGCGCTGCCAGCCGGGGACGCTCACCCGGCGCGCCGGCTCGGAGGCGCGCGACGCCGGCTCGGCCCCGCCCTCCACGGCGAACTCGCTCATGTCGATCCAGTAGCGCTGCCGCTGGAACGGGTAGGTGGGGAGCGGGACGCGGTGGCGCCGCTCCCCCTTCACGAACCCCTTCCAGTCCACCCGCGCCCCGGCCATCCACAGCCGTCCCAGCGTTTCCAGGAGGAAGGCCAGGTCCGACTGCCGGGTGTAGGCGTGGCGCAGCGAGGCGAGCACGGCGTTCTCCGCCGCCCCGGCCTGCAGCGCGAAGGTCCCCAACGTCCGCCCCGGCCCCACCTCCAGCAGGAGGCGGCTCCGGTCGCGGAGCAGCTCCTCCATTCCCTCGGCGAAGCGGACGGTGCGGCACAGGTGCCGGGTCCAGTATTCCGGGTCCGCCGCCTCCTCGGCGGTGATCCAGGTGCCGGTCACGTTGGAGGCGAAGGGGATCTTCGGCGCCTTGAGCTTGGTGGCGCGCACCCGGTCGGCCAGCCGCTCCGCTACCGGGTCCATCATCGGGGAGTGGAAGGCGTGGCTGGCGTTGAGGCGGCGGCACGCCACCCCGCGCCCGACCAGCTCGGCTTCCAGCGCCGCGATCGCCTCGGGCGGGCCGGACAGGGTGCAGAGCCCGGGGGCGTTGGAGGCGGCCAGCGCCACCCCGTCGCGGAGCAGCGCCTGCGCCTCGGCGGGGCCCATGGGAACCGCGAGCATCGCCCCGGCGGGGAGCGCCTCGATCAGCCGGGCGCGCTCCGCCACCAGCGCCAGCGCGTCGGCCAGCGTGAACACCCCGGCCACCGTGGCGGCCACGTACTCGCCCAGCGAGTGACCGATCATCGCCTTGGGCTGCACCCCCCACGACATCCAGGTGCGGGCCAGCGCGTACTCGGTCACGAACACCGCCGGCTGCGCCAGCTCGGTGCGCCCCAGCGGGTGCCCGGCCAGGTCGGAGGCGCCGTCGCGCGCCAGCATCCGGCGCAGGTCGGTCTCGGCCTTCGCGGGGGCCGCGGCCGCGTCGGCGCGCTGCTCGGGGGCGGGCTCGCCCGGGAACAGGACCTCGCGGATGTCGCTCCCGATCAGCGGGAGGAGGATCTCGGCGCAGCGGTCCACCTCGCGGCGGAAGACGGGCTCGGCCTCGTACAGCCCGCGCGCCATCCCGGCGTAGTGGTCGCCCAGCCCGGGGAAGAGGAACACCACCCCGCGTCCGTCCCACTCCTCGACCAGCGTCAGCACCCGCTGCGGGTCGCGGCTTTCCAGCGCGGCGATCGCCTCGTCGCGGTCGCGGCACACCAGCACCCGGCGCTGCCCGAAGCGGCGGCGCCCGACGCGCAGCGTGTGCGCCACGTCGGCCAGCGGGACCTCGGGGTGCTCCCTCAGGTACCCGGCCAGCCGGTCGGTGGCGGCCTCCAGGGCGGCGGGGGTGCGGGCGCTCAGCACCAGGAGCTGCCAGGGGCGCGAGGGGCCCGAGGGCTCGGTCTCCGGCGCCTCTTCCAGCACTACGTGCGCGTTGGTCCCGCCCATCCCGAACGACGACACCCCGGCGCGCCGTGGGTGCCCGTCGACGGTCCAGGGGCGCAGCTCGGTGTTGACGAAGAAGGGCGAGGTCGCGAAGTCGATCTTGGGGTTCGGCTTGGTGAAGTGCAGCGAGGGCGGAAGCTCGGCGTGCTCCAGCGCCATCACCGTCTTGATCAGCCCGGCCACCCCGGCGGCGGTGTCCAGGTGCCCCACGTTGCTCTTCACCGAGCCCAGCGCGCAGTACTGCGCCCGCCCCGACTCGGAGCGCATGGCCTGGGTGAGCGCCTCCACCTCGATCGGGTCGCCCAGCTCGGTGGCCGACCCGTGCCCCTCAATGTAGGTGATGCTTTCCGGCTCCACCCCGGCGACGGCGATGGCCTCCAGGATCGCCTTGGCCTGCCCGTCCTTGCGCGGGGCGGTGTAGCCGATCTTTGCCGAGCCGTCGTTGTTGACGGTGGAGCCGCGGATCACCGCGTGGACGGTGTCGCCGTCGGCCAGCGCGTCCTCCAGCCGCCGGAGCACCACGATCCCCACCCCGCTCCCGGGGACGGCGCCGCGCGCGTCCGCGTCGTACGAGCGGCAGTGGCCGGTGGCGGAAAGGGGCGACCCCTCCTGCCAGACGTAGCCGGTCCCCTGCGGGGTGATCACGTTGACGCCGCCGGCAAGCACCAGGTCCGACTCGCCCGCCAGGAGGCTCTGGACCCCCAGGTGGATGGCCACCAGCGACGACGAGCACGCCGTCTGCACGTTCATGCTGGGGCCTTCCAGGTTCAGCTCGAAGGCGACCCGGGTGGCCACGTTGGAGGTGGTGTTCCCCAGGCGCGCGTCCAGCCCGGCCTGCTCGCGCAGCTTGGGGTGCGCGGCGATGTTCAGCCAGTAGCTGTTCACCTCCGACCCCGAGAACGAGCCGATCCGCCCCTGGAAGGTCAGCGAGTCGTAGCCGGCGTTCTCCAGCGCCTCCCACGCCGTTTCCAGGAAGAGGCGGTGCTGCGGGTTCATCATCGTCGCCTCGCGCGGCGACAGCCCGAAGAAGGCGGCGTCGAACAGCTCCACCCCCTCAAGCACCCCCTGCGCGGGGACGTAGGCGGGGTGGCGCAGCTCCTCGGGCGAGACTCCGGCGGCGAGCAGCTCCTCCTCCGTGAAGCGGGTGATGCAGTCCACCCCGCCGCGGATCTTGTCCCAGAACTCCTCCACGCTCCACGCTCCCGGGAAGCGGCCCGCCATCCCGACGACGGCGATCTCCTGCCCGCTCAGCGCGTCCGTCTCACCCTGATTGCTCATCTTCGTCTTCCTCGAGGTTGGGTCTCGTGCCGGCTCCGGTGCGTACGGCGCGCTGCATGGCGGCGCGGCTCTTCCGCGCACCGGCTCTCTCGTAGCTTTCCCGCGGCTCCTGCTCGGGCTCTTCCCGCATCCGGTCCAGGTGCCCCGCCAGGTCGGCCAGGGTCCTGAACTGGAACAGCTCCGGGATGGTCGGGCCCTTTCCGAACCGCTCTCCCAGTCGTGCGTGCAGCTGGACCATGAGGAGGGAGGTCCCCCCCAGGTCGAAGAAGTTGTCGTGCGCCCCCACCCGCTCCACCCCCAGCACCTCCGCCCACGCCGCCGCAGCCGCTTCCTCGGTGGGGGTGCGGGGGGCGACGTACTCCCCGTCGGTCCCCTCCACCGCCAGCGGCGGCTCCGGGAGCGCGTCCCGGTCCAGCTTGCCGTTGCGGGTGGCGGGGAGCGCGTCCAGCGGGACGAACCAGGCGGGGACCATGTGCTCGGGGAGCCGGGCGCGCAGGTGGGCCCGCAGCGCGTCCACCGGCGCGGCGCCCTCCGACGCGGGGACCAGGTACGCCGCCAGGCGGACCTCGCCGCGCGCGTCGGTCCGCGCCACCACCACGGCGTCGCGCACCCCCGGGTGCCCGCGCAGCGCCGCCGCCACCTCGCCGGGCTCCACCCGGGCGCCGCGGATTTTGACCTGGTCGTCGGCGCGCCCCAGGTAGCGGAGCCCCGCGGCCGTCACGCGCGCCCGGTCGCCGGTGCGGTACATCCGCGCCCCCGGCGGTCCGAAGGGGTCGGGGAGGAAGCGCCCGGCGGTCAGGTCGGGGCGCCCCAGGTACCCGCGCGCCAGCCGCTCCCCGGCTAGGTGGATCTCCCCGGGCTCGCCGTCGGCCACCGGGCGGAGACGGTCGTCCAGCAGGTACAGCCGCGTCCCGGGGAGCGGCCGCCCCAGCGTCGGCACCCCGGGGGAGGCGTCGGCCCACCCGGCGGTGGCGTCCACGGTGAACTCGGTGGGGCCGTACACGTTGCACAGGCGGGTGCCCGGGAGGCGCTCCAGCGCGCCCCACGTTTCCGCGTCCAGCGCCTCGCCGCCGCACAGGATCCACTCCGGCGCCGCCCCCCCGCTCAGCCCCGCGGCGAGCAGCCCGCGCAGCACGGTGGGAGTGCAGTCCAGCACCTCCACCCGCGACGCGCGGATCCAGGCCAGCATCCGCTCGGGGAGGGCGCGCTCCCGCTCGGGGACCAGGTGCAGGGTGTGCCCGCGCAGGAGCTGGATCCACTGCTTGACCGACCCGTCGAAGACCAGCGGCGCGTTGAGGCTGACCCGCACCCCCTCGCGCGCCGGGTACACCGCCTCGGCCAGCGCCGTGGACAATTCCAGCACCGCGCGGTGGGTGACCATCACCCCCTTTGGGGTCCCGGTGGAGCCGGAGGTGTGGATCACGTACGCCAGCCCGTCCGGGTCGG
>JAFAYN010000159.1 GCA_019240375.1 Gemmatimonadota bacterium | reverse complement strand
CGAGGCGCGCCCGGCGGCGGGGAGGTCGTACCCCAGCCCGCGCAGGTCGCGGAAGTCCAGGAGCGGGGAGCGGACCCGCACGTCGTACAGGGTGCCGGCCCTGGCGAAGCGCATCGTCCCCGCCGCCGAAGCGCTGGAGTGCTCGGTGCGGAAGGTCCCGAAGTCGAACTGCACCCGGTCCGGGGCGACCTCCTCCATCCACCCGCGCAGCGCGGTGATCCGCAGGTCGGGGTGCGACACCTGGGCGTCCACGTCCCCCACCTCCACCCGCCACCCCAGGTTCCCCCCCACCCGGACCAGCGGGAGGGTGGCGTTGAGCCGGCTCACGCGGCGGACCTGCATGGTCCGGCCGCGGATGGAAGCGAGGGTGGGGCCGCCGTTGGCGGCCAGGTGCAGCGCGGAGGTGTCGCCGGGGACGGTGGGGGTGGCGATGATCGCCCGCCCGTCGATCAGGTGGACGTCGCGGAAGAGGAGCGGCCGTCCCTGGTCCGCGCTCCCCGGCGCCGCGAACTGTACCGGCTTCCCGGCCGCCTCCACCCGGAACATCTCCGTGTAGTTCCAGTCCCCGTTGGGGAGCTGGAAGAGACGCAGGTAGGGGTTCTGGACGTCGAGCCGGTCGAAGCGGATCGGGCCCGTCCCGGAAAGGGCGGACGACTGGAAGGTGACCCGGGCCGAGGGCGCGGCCACGATGGTGTCCCCGGCGCGCCCCAGCACGGCGATGCTGCGCAGAAGGACCCGCATGGTCCCGTTCTCGGTCACTTCCTCCAGCTCGAAGGCCTGGCGCGGGAGGTTGAGCCGGTTCTGGATCGCCAGGCGCGCCTCGTCCAGGCGGGCCTCCTGGACGTACACCCGGAGCCCCGTCCAGACCACCAGGGCGCCGGCCAGGACCCCGAGCAGCACGAACGGGAGCGGCGGCACGCCGCGACGTCGCCCGCGGCGGGTCGGGGTGTTGCCGGACCGGTAGCGCCGGGAATCCCTTTCCTGGAGCATCAGAATGCCTGTCCCACCGCGATGTAGAGCTGGATCCTGCTGACGAACTGGTTCCCCGGGTCGTACCGGCGCTGCTTGAGCACCAGCTGGCGCTCCTCGTCGAAGCCGTACAGCGGGCCCACCTCCCCCGCGTAGGGGTTGTACGCCGCGTCCACGCGGATCGGTCCCACCGGCGTCAGCAGGCGGACCCCGAGCCCCGGGGTGAAGCGCACCGGGGGGCTGTGGATCAGCGTGTCGAGCTTGCTCCCCCACACCCGGGCCGCGTCCACGAAGGCGGCGAGCTGCAGGTTCCCGCGCAGCACCGGCGAGGGGGCGCGCAGCTCCAGCGAGCCCAGCGCGATCCGCGTCCCGCCCACGGCCGAAGGCCGGATGTCCACCGTGTCGTCGGGCGCCTTCACCGTGTCCACCTTGAGCTTCGGCACCGCCACGTACACGGCCGGACCCAGCCCGTTGCGCCGGAAGCCGCGCACGCTGTTCGGCCCGCCCGCGTAGAACCTCCGCTCCGGGGGGATGTACCCTTCCGACCCGAGCCCCCCGTGCAGGAAGGTCCCCCCCTGCACCCGTCCGGCGAGCACCCACCCGGGCCGGAGCTGCCGGTAGGCGCTGGCGTCGGTCAGCAGGCGCAGGAAGCGGTCGTCGGACCCCAGCAGCATGGTGGCCCAGTCCACCGATCCCCGCACCTGGTAGCCGTGCGTCGGGTACACGTCGGAGCCGGTGCGGTCGCGGACCAGCGACAGGGTGGCGAAGTTGGACCAGCGGCTCCGCCGCAGGGTGTCGATCGCCTCGGTGCGGCAGATCTCCAGCCCCACGCAGAAGTAGATCGGCTCGGCCACGGTACGGCCGCGCGACACGTTGAGCGCGGCGCTCGCCAGCGTCTGTGGGGCGATCTCGCGGAGCACCGAGGCGCGGCCGCCGGTGGCGTTGCGGCGGTAGATCTGGAACTCGGAGACGCGCTCGGTGAACACGCTGAGCGCCGTGCTGGTGTGCGTCCCGAAGAGGCGCGGCTGCACGAAGTCGGCCGCGGCCCGGTAGTTCAGCACGTTCCCCAGCGTGTCGCTCTGCAGCGCCCGGCACAGGTTGTTCTGCAGCCCTCCGTCCAGCGGCGGGCCCGCCCCGATCTTAGAGGCGGAGGCCGAGATCTCCAGGGTGCGCCCGCCCCCGAGGAAGTTGCGGTCCAGGCGGCGGGCCGTGGTGCGCAGGCAGTCGATGGTGCCGTACCCGCCGGACACCTCGGCCAGGTACTGCGGCGCCTCCACCACCCGCACCAGCACAGTGGCGCTGGCGCTGTCGGGGTTGACCTGCAGCGAGTCGGGGGCCAGCTCCACCGTGGCGAAGCTGACCATCTGCAGCCCGTACAGGTTGCGCTGGCTCCGGTTCAGCTCCGAAGCCTTGAGGAGGCTCCCCTGGGTGAAGGTCAGCTCCCGGCGGGTGGTGGTCTCCCCCAGCCGGCTCGCGCCCAGGACGACGATGGTGTCCACGCGCACCACCGGCCCGGGGACCGCGGCGTAGCTCACGTCCGCGAAGTCGGCGATGGTGTCCAGCGAGTAGTTGCGGAGCACCTGCGCGTACGCGTAGCCCTGGTCCAGGAGCCGCCCCCGCACGGTGTCGGCGGCGGCCAGGAAGCCGATGCGCCGGAAGGGGTCGCCGACCCTGAGGGGGATCGCCCGGGTCGCCTGGTCGGCGGTGAGGATCCCCTCGGTTCCGGTCACCTCCAGCGAGCGCACCTTCACCAGGTGGCCGGGGACGATGGTGAAGCGGACGTCCACCCCGTCGCCCGCGGCCTCCACGTCCGGGGTCACCTGCGTCCCGTAGTAGCCGCGGTCGCGGTGCTCGAGCTGGATGCGGGCCACGTCGCGGGAAAGCTCGGCGACGTCGAGCGTGTGGCGGGTCCGCCCGAGCCCGAAGGGGCAGACCGGGAGGAGGAGGAGCCGGCAGCTCGTGGCCTGGGTGGCGATGGTCAGCCGTAGCGTGTCGCGGGGGACCACCAGCTTCCCCTCGAAGTCGACGCGCCGGACCTCCCTCCCCTGGAACTCGGCGAAGCCCGCGAGCGGACCCGTCTTCGGTCCCTGCTGCACGCACGCGGCGAGCGTGAGCGCCAGGCAGCCCGCGACCAGGCGCGCGAGCCGGCGGACCGCCGCCAGGGAAGGGTGATCAGGACGGTGTCGCATGCAAGTCGGAACGCGTGAAACGGGGGAACCGGCAGGCTCCCCCGGCGACGGAACGGTCTTTCGGACGGATCTTCGCGAACGGACGCTCGCGAGCCCGGACCGCGCCGGAGGTACACGGGCGCGGCCCCGGTTGTTCATCGCGCGATGGGACGGATGCGAACTGCGTGCGAGGAACACGTTTCCTCGTGCATCCGGCGTGCCAGCCCCATGGGTGGGGAAGATACCGCCGGCGGCGTGTTTGGCAACGGAGCGAGCGGGCGCGAAAAAGGGCCGGTCCCCGCGAGAGGACCGGCCCTTTTCTTCTTTCAGGAGCGAGCGGCCGGGGCCGCCCGCCTCAGCTTACGTTGAGCAGCTCCTGGAGCTGTTCCGGCGTGAGCGCCGCGCCGGAGCGGGCACCCATCCGCCCCGAGCGCTTGCCACGGGGCTGCTTGAGCTCGGGGGTGTAGATGGTTTCCTCGGTCGCGCTCCCGAAGCCGAAGCCGGGAAGCTCCACCCGCGGGAGGCGATAGCCGAGCAGGAACTCCACCGCCCGCACGTCGCCCATCTCGCCGCCGGACATGAAGGTGATCGCCTCGCCCTTGGCGCCGGCGCGCGCCGTCCGCCCGACGCGGTGCACGTACCCCTCGGGGTCCTGCGGGGCGTCGTAGTTGATCACGTGCGAGATCCCTTCCACGTCCAGCCCGCGCTGCGCCACGTCGGTGGCGACCAGCACCTGGACCTCGCCGTCGCGGAAGGCGTCCAGCGCCCGGACGCGCTGCTGCATGTTCCGGTCGCCGTGCATCACCTCCACCTTGATTCCCGCCCGGCCCAGCTGCCCGGAAACCCGGTCGGCGCCGAACTTGGTGCGGGTGAAGACGAGCACCGAGTCCATCCCCGGCCGCTGGAGAAGCTTGATCAGCAGCTCCGTCTTCTTGCTCTCCTGCACCGGGTAGACGAACTGGTCCACCCCATCGGCGGTGGTCTTCTGCGGGGCCGCCTCCACCGTGACCGGGTCGCGGAGGATGTCGTACGCCAGCGACTTCACGTCGTTGGGCATGGTCGCCGAGAAGAAGAGCGTCTGCCGCACCTTGGGGCAGCGGCGGATGACCTCGTTGATCTGCGGGCGGAAGCCCATGTCCAGCATCCGGTCGGCCTCGTCCAGCACCAGCACCTCGAGCTGCGACAGGTCCACGTTGCCGCGCTCCAGGTGGTCGATCAGGCGCCCCGGCGTGGCGACCAGCACGTCGTAGCCGGCGCGGAGGCCGCGCAGGTCCTTTTCCACCGACGTCCCGCCGTACAGCACGCCCACGAACAGCTCGGAGCCGCGGGCGTAGTCGCGCCCCGACTCGTACACCTGGATCGCCAGCTCACGGGTGGGGCAGAGCACCAGCGCCCGCAGCCCTTCCTTCCCCCGCAGCCGCTGCAGCGTCGGCAGCATGAACGCCGCCGTCTTCCCCGTCCCCGTCTGCGCCTTCCCCAGCACGTCCTTCCCCTCGAGGGCGATCGGGATCGCCATGCTCTGGATGGGGGTCGGATGTTCGTAGCCCAGCTCCTTCACCGCCTGCACTACTTCGGGCGCGAGGCCCATCTCATCGAAACGCATGCTTCTCCTTGGCTGGCCCGGGCTCTCCCATCCGGGTCCGCTTGCAGTGGCGGCGCCGCGGCGCATTCAGCGTCTCGCGGGCCGCGCGTGTTTTCGTCCATCGGTGGACACCGGTGCTCGGAAAGGTGCGATCCCCTCCTCGCTTCTCTGCGGAGGGGCGCGGAACACCGGACAAGCGATTTCGCTCGTAAGCTTTGTAATTTAACACATCTGCGCCCGCCGCGCCACTCGACGTCCACCCGCGGGCCGCGGAGGCGCCGGAGGCGCCCCGCCGCGACCCTCCACGCCCGCGTGGCGTATAAGGTGTGCGGCCCCTGCGGCGCAGGTGGCGGCACGCTATTTCCCGGGTTACAATTACCCGGAACCGGCCGGATACGGCCGGCGGACCCCGTGGGGGCGAGACCATCGCCCCTCGACCGCATGCAGAGAGTGCCCATGGCTGACCTTCGCGAGTTCACCGGCCCCAACGCGGGGTACGTGCTGGACCTTTACGAACGCTACCTCCAGGACCCCGGCTCGCTGGACGCGGGCTGGCAGTCCTACTTCCGCTCCTTCACCCCGCCCGCGGCGGAGGCACCCGCCGCGCCGGCCGCGGGTGCGACCGCGGCCGGCGCGCCCACGTCGGGCGCCGACCTGGACGCCATCGTGGCGGCGCACGAGCTGAGCGAGGTGATCCGCGCGCGCGGGCACACCGCCGCGCGCCTGAGCCCCATCGGTGACCCGGCCGACCCGGACCCGGCGCTCCTCCCGGAGACCCACGGGATCTCGGAGGCCGACCTGGAGCGCCTCCCCACCCGGGTGGTGCGCGGGCCGGTCGCCGAGGGCGCGAGCAACGCCGCCGAGGCGATCCGCCGCCTCCGCGAGCTGTACTCCGGGACGGTCGGTTTCGAGTTCGACCACATCCAGGACCCGGGCGAGCGCAACTGGCTGCGCGACCGGGTGGAGTCCGGGAGCCTGCGCGCCCCGCTCGACCCGGAGCGCCGCCGCGCCCTGCTGCGCCGGCTGTCGCAGGTGGAAGGGTTCGAGCGCTACCTGCACAAGGCGTTCGTCGGGCAGAAGCGCTTCTCGATCGAGGGGACCGACCTGCTCGTCCCCATGCTGGACGCGATCATCGACGAGATGGCGGCGCGCAGCGGCTCGGACGTGCTGATCGGGATGGCGCACCGCGGCCGCCTCAACGTGCTGACCCACGTGCTGGGGAAGCCGTACGCGATGATGCTGGCCGCCTTCGCGGGGCGGAAGACGACGCCCGCGACGGACTCGGACGTGGAGGACCTTTCCCAGGACGTGAAGTACCACCTGGGGTGGAGGGACGCCAAGCAGATCGCCGGGCGCGAGGTGACCGTCACCCTGGCCCCCAACCCGAGCCACCTGGAGTTCGTGGACCCGGTGGTGGCGGGGATGACGCGCGCTGCCCAGGACTGGACGCGCCGCCCCGGCCCGCCGACGCTGAGCACCGAGGACGGGCTGGCGGTGATGGTGCACGGCGACGCGG
>JAFAYN010000560.1 GCA_019240375.1 Gemmatimonadota bacterium | reverse complement strand
TCGTAGTAGCGCCCCATGGAGGTGGGGAAGACCAGGACCCGCGCCCCGCCGTGACCGAAGACCAGCATCTCCATGTCGCGGCCCAGCGACGGGCTGTACCAGCGGTGGTACTCACGATTCCGCACGCATTCCTCCGGTCTGTCTGGCGGTCGGCAGCTGTCGGTCGATCAGGGTACTGGAAAGCGGTTCGCGAGAACCCGGCAAGGTTTACGCCGCTGTGTCGCGAACCGGACCGACGGGGCTCAACCGGCCACTTCGAAGCGCACCTCGCCCTTCGTGGCGTCGACGCCGGCGACGCGCACCTGCACGGGCTCGCCCGGCTCCAGGCGCGGCTCCGTTCCCTCCCGCTTCGCGACGGCGCGCACCGGCGGGTTCTCGAGCTGCACTTCCACGTCGTGCCCGTTGCGGAAGCCGAGCACCGTAGCCGGGTAGACCCGCCCCTCGCACCCGCGCAGCGTCCACGCCTCGGCCACGTCCACCGCCCTGCGCTCCAGCTTCGCGGCGCGGGTCTCGGCCTCGTTCATCACCTTCGGCAGCGCGCAGAGGGTGGCGACCTCCTCGGGCGAGGGGCGATTTCCCGCCCCCAGCGTGGCGAGCAGGTCCAGGACGTAGCGGTCGGCCAGGCGGCGCAGCGGGGCGGTGGCGTGGGCATACTCCCAGGCCAGGGCGGAGTGCTGCGTGTTCTCGGGCGGGTCGCCGTCGAAGGCGACGTAGTCCGCGCCGTGGTTGAGGCGGCGCGCCTGCCAGAGCAGCGCGGGGAGGTGGGGGTTCTTGAGGTCGAGCGAGCGGATGAACTCGGCGTACGAGGCCTCGTCCGCCCAGGGGAAGCCGAGCGCCGCGGCGGCCCGGCGGAACTTCGCCACGTCCTCGGGATCGGCGGGGGGCATGGTGCGCAGCAGCCCCACTCGCGCCTCCAGCATCCGCTGCGCGGCGACGTGCCCGGTGAGGAGGGAGAGCTGCGCGTTCCACTCCTCGGCGGGGTTGGGCCCCTCGTACTCCAGCTGGTACCCCAAGCGCGCGGCGGCCTGCTTCTGGACGTGCTGGTCCTGCGCGGGGAGCGAGGTCCCACCCCGCTCCGCTTCGCGCTGCCGCCGCAGCTCCCCGAACTCGCGCAGGAGGACCAGCGACTCGGCCCACTCCTCGCCCGCGAAGCGCTTTCCCCCCCCCTCGATGTGGTCCAGCGCCTGTTCGTAGGTCAGCTGTGCCCGGGAGCGGACGCGTGCCCGCTCGACGGCGGTGGAGCGGGGCTCGGCGCGCGCGTCCAGCTCCATCGTGAAGAGGACGGCGGGGGTGACCTGGTCGGGGAGGAGGCTGGCCGCGCCCTCGCTGAGCGAGGTGGGGTACAGCGACTCGCGGTGGTCGGGGGCGTAGAAGGTGACGCCGCGCTGCCACGCCTCGCGCTCGATGGCGCCGCCGCGCTCCACCCAGAACCCCACGTCGGCGATGGCGTAGCGGACGCGGAAGCCGTCCCCGGCGCGCTCCAGGTGCAGCGCCTGGTCCAGGTCGCGGCTCCCCGGCGGGTCGATGGTGACGAAGGGGACGTCGGTCCGGTCCGCGTGCGCCGGGGAGGCGGCGGGATCTTTCTCCCGCGCGACCCGCTCCGCCTCGTGGAGGACGTCGTCGGGGAAGCCGCTCCGGATCCCCAGCTCCTGGCGCAACTGGTCGAAGGCCTGCTCGATGGGACTGCGCTCGCTCTCCGCCATCCGTTCTCCCCGTTGAGTGGTCCGGTGCCCGCCGCCGCCGCTTGCGACTTTTGCGCCTACTCCTCCCGCAGTGCTTCCAGCGGGGTGCGGCGGAAGGTTTCCCGGCTCCCCCACCACCCCACGAACATCGCCAGCAGCGCCATCGCCGCGCCCAGCCCCAGCAGCGACAGGACCGGGACGGCGTAGCTCAGGTGGAAGGCCCACCTCGCCAGCGCCCACCCCGCCGCCGTCGCCAGCCCGATCCCCACCACCGCCGCCAGCAGCCCCAGCAGCGCGTACTCCACCAGCAGGATGGAGCCGATCTGCCGGCGCGTGGCGCCCAGGGTGCGCAGCAGCACGCTCTCGCGGATGCGCTGCAGCCGGCTCACCGACACCGCCCCCAGCAGCACCACGATCCCCGTGGCGATGCTGAACCCGGCGAGGAAGCGGATCACCAGCGCGATCCGGTCCAGCACGTCGTCCAGGGCGGCCTGCACGTCCGTGAGGTCGAGCGCGGCGACGTTGGGGAAGCGGCGCACCACGTCGCGCTGGATCCGGGCGCGCTCGGCGGCGGTGGAGGCCCGCGCCATCAGCACCCAGGTCTGCGGCGCGCCCTCCAGCGCCCGCGTCGGGAAGACGACGAAGAAGTTGGGCTCGAAGCGCGCCCAGTCCACCTCGCGCACGGAGGCGACCTGCGTCAGGATCTCCACCCCCTGCACGTCCCAGGTGATCCGGTCGCCCAGCTTCACCCCCAGGTCCTCGGCGATCCCCTTTTCCAGCGACACCGGGTAGGGCTCGGAGGCGGCTTCCTTCGCCGTCCACCAGCGCCCCGCGGTCAGCTTCTCGGACGAAACCAGCGTGTCGCGGAAGGTGGAGCGGTACTCCCGCCGCACCGCCCACCCCGCGGGACCCTGCCGCCCGCCGCCGTTCCCCCGCCCCTCGCGGTCGCCTCCCCCGCCCTCCTCGCCGCCCTCCCGTGGAGGACCGACGGGCCGGAGCCGGGCCACGCTCTGCCCGTTGATGGCCGCGACGCGCATGGGGACGATGGGGGCACGCTGCACCAGCTGCACCCGCCCCTCGCGGAGCGTCGCCGCCAGCCCGGGCTCCTGGTCCTCCTGCACGTCGAAGAAGACCAGGTTGGCGCGCGTCCCCTCCGAGCCCACGCGGAGCGGGCGGAGGAGGTTGTCCTGCACC
>JAFAYN010000539.1 GCA_019240375.1 Gemmatimonadota bacterium | reverse complement strand
GCGGGCGACCCCCATCTCGTGGAGCCCCCTGATCTCTTCCGTGAGCTTGTCCACCACCCGGGCCGCGCGCGCGTACCCCTGGTCTCCGGCGAGGGCCTCGCCGGCGACCTTGAGGAGGACGCGCGGGTACTTCAGCTGGGTGCCGGGCGATCCCTCGCCGGCGGCCATTACTCGCCCAGGGCGTAGCGCGTGAACCGGCGCACCTCGATCTTCTCGCCGGTCGAGCCCGAGGCGTCCGTGATGAGCTGGCGCACGGTGATGTCCGGGTTCTTGACGAAGGGCTGCTCCAGGAGTGCCGACTCCGCGTAGAACTTCTCCATCTTCCCGTCCACGATCTTGTCCCAGATGTTCTCCGGCTTCCCGGACTCCTTCATCTGCTCGCGGTACACCCCGCGCTCGCGCTCCACCAGGTCGGCCGGGAAATCCTCGCGCTGCAGCGCCACCGGATTCGCCGCGGCGATGTGCATCGCGATGTCGCGCACGAGCTGCTGGAACTTCTCGTTGCGGGCCACGAAGTCGGTCTCGCAGCTCACCTCGACGAGGACGCCGATCTTCCCGCCCATGTGGATGTAGCTCCCCACGGCCCCTTCACGAGCCTCTCGCTCGGCGCGCTTGGCGGCCTTGGCGGCACCGCGGGCGCGGAGGATGTCGATCGCTCCCTCCATGTCCCCCTTGGCTTCCTGGAGAGCGGCCTTGCACTCCATCATCCCCGCCCCCGTGCGGTCGCGGAGCTCCTTGACGTCCTTCGCAGAGATTTCCATTTGGCTGATCCGTCAGAGTGTTTGTGTATGTTCCCGCGTGTGAAAAGGGGCCACGAGCGGTTTCCCGCGGTGGCCCCGAGCGTACCGGCTCCGGCAGCGTCGCTTACTCCTCGTCGCCGCCCGTCTCTCCCTCGCCACCGCGGACGTTCGCGATCACGTCCGGCCTCGGCTTGCGCTTGCGGCGCGGGCGCCGGTTCTTGCCGTTGCGGTCGTCCTTGTCCGCGGGGGACGCGGCGCCGGTCTCGGTGGAGTAGGTGGTCACCTCGGCCTCGTCGGCGCGGCGGCGCTCGTCGGCCGGCATCGCGGCGCGGGCCTCGACCACCGAGTCGGCGATGGCGCCGCTGATCACGCTCACCGAGCGGATGGCGTCGTCGTTGCCGGCGATCGGCACCGTGAGCAGGTCCGGGTCGGCGTTGGTGTCGGCGATGGCGATCACCGGGATCCCCAGCTTGTTCGCCTCGCTCACCGCGATCCGCTCCTTCTTGGCGTCCACCACGAAGATGGCGCCCGGGAGGCGGGCCATGTCCTTGACCCCCGACAGGTACTTCTCGAGGCGCTCGCGCTCACGGGTGAGCATGAGCTGCTCCTTCTTGGTGTAGAAGTCGAAGGCGCCCTCCTCCTGCCCGCGCTCCAGGTCACGGAGCCGGCGGATCTGCTTCTTGATCGTGGTGAAGTTGGTGAGCATCCCGCCCAGCCAGCGCTCCGTCACGTGGAAGGAGTGCGAGCGCTCGGCCTCGCTCTGGATGATCGGGCGGAGCTGCTTCTTGGTGCAGACGAAGAGGACGCGCTCGCCGCGCGACACGACGCTGCGGACCAGCTCCTGCGCCAGCTCGAGCTGACGGAGGGTCTTCTTGAGGTCGATGATGTAGATCCCGTTGCGCTCCGCGAAGATGAACTTGCGCATCTTCGGGTTCCAGCGGGACGTCTGGTGTCCGAAATGGACACCGGCTTCGAGGAGGTCCTGGATCTGCGGCTGTGCCATGACTTGTTGCCGTGGAACTGGTTTTTGGCTTCCACTCCCGTCATCCGCCGGTGCCGACCGCTCGTCGCGGCACCCGACCCGGCGTCGGGGAGTGTGCAGGATGTACCGGGATTCGAGAAAAGCGGTGCCGACGCGGATCGCTCCACGCCGGCACCACGCCTCTCGCGCTCCCGATCAGCGCTTGGAGAACTGGAACCGCTTGCGGGCGCCCGGACGGCCGGGCTTCTTGCGCTCCACCTCGCGCGGGTCGCGCGTAAGGAGCTCCTCGGCGCGGAGCCGGGGGCGGAAGTCCTCGTTCACCTTGAGCAGGGCGCGGGCGACGCCGAGCCGGATCGCGTCCGCCTGACCACGCAGGCCGCCACCGTTGACCGTCACCTTGACGTCGTACTGCCCCTGCGTGTCCGTCGCGACGAGCGGCTGGTTGGCCGCCTGGCGAAGGACGTGGCGCGGGAGGTAGTCCTCCAGCGTGCGGCCGTTGACCGTCCAGGTCCCGTTCCCCGGGCGGAGGTACACGCGCGCGACCGAGGTCTTGCGGCGGCCGATGGCGTGGAACTGTTCGATTGCCATGCGAGTGATCAGAAGGTGAGGG
>JAFAYN010000470.1 GCA_019240375.1 Gemmatimonadota bacterium | reverse complement strand
CCCTTCCGCCGGGTCGCGTCTCCCAGCAGCGTCCCCACCCCCGCGGCAACGGCGGCGGGAACCGGCCACCCCAGCAGGGTCAGCGCCCCCACCGGGACCACCGTCATGGTGACGTAGGCGAACTTGGAGAGCGACACCGACCCGTAGCGGAGGACGGCGACGGCGAGGGCGCCCGCCAGCGCCACGCCCCACCCCCGCGCGTCGGGAGGAACCACCACCAGCACCGCCAGGAGGAGCAGCCCCCCCGCCCAGATCATCCCCCGCGCGTAGCCGCGCAGGAGGGAGGCGGTCAGCGGAGAGTACTGCGACGGCTCAGGCTGCACTTCCGTCCGCCGTCCGCCGGGTGGCCTGCCGCAGCCCGCTCACCAGGGCGCGCGCGCCCTCCACCCCCTCGCGCCCCAGCCGGTCGACCAGCGCGCTCCCCACCACCACCCCGTCCGCCACCTGCGCCACCACCGCCGCCTGCGCGGGGGTGGAGATCCCGAACCCCACGGCCACGGGGACCGGGGTCACGGCACGCACCTCCTCCACCTCGCGGGCCAGCCCGTCCTTCAGCTCCTGCCGCGCCCCGGTGACCCCGGTGCGCGACACGTAGTACAGGAAGCCGCGGCCGGCGGCGGCGATCTCGCGCACCCGCTCCGGGAGGGTGGTGGGGGCGATCAGGCGGATCAGGTCGAGCGGCGAAGCGGCGAAGGCCCCCTCCAGCTCCGGGTCGGCCCCCACGGGGAGGTCGGTGACCAGCACCCCCTGCGCCCCGGCGGCGGCCGCGTCGCGCAGGAAGGCGTCCACCCCGTAGCGGAGGATCGGGTTGAGGTAGGTGAAGAGGACCACCGGCGTGTCGCGCTCGGCCCGGAAAGTGGCGAGCACGTCCAGCGTCCAGCGCATGTCCACCCCGCGCTCGATCGCTTCGTACGAGGAGCGCTGGATGGTGGGGCCATCGGCGAGCGGGTCGCTGAAGGGGATCCCCAGCTCGATCACGTCCGCGCCCTCGTCCGCCAGCATGCGGAGCACCTCCGGCATGACCTCGGGCGAGGGGTGTCCGGCGGTCACGTAGGGGATCAGCGCGGCCCGCCCCTCCTCGCGGCACCGGGCGAAGGCGTGCGCGAGGGTGAGCGCGGGATCAGACGAAGTAGTCGCCGACATGGATTCCGTATCGTTCCGGGTCCGTGGTCTTGATGATGGTGCGCGGGGGGGCCCCGGCGGGCGGATGGGCCAGGTCCACCGTCAGCGGCGGCTCCACGGGGGTCCCCATGGAGTCGTAGATGACGCGGACCGTGGGGAGGTGGAACGCTTCCGGGTCGGGGCTGGCCGCGGTCACCACCGCCAGCTCGTAGGTGTCCAGGATGACCACGCTCCCCACCGGGTAGATCCCCGTCATGCTGATGAAGGCCTTGACCACCAGCGGGTCCATCCCGCGCGCCGGGTTGTCGCGCATCTCCTTGAGCACCCGGTCGGGGAGCCAGGGGGTGGACTGGTAGCTCCGCTTGGTGGTGGCCGCGTCGAAGCCGTCGGCCACGGCGATGATGCGCGAGAAGAGCGACGGATTGCGCGGGCGGATGGAACGGGGGTAGCCGCCGCCGTCCACCTTGATGTGGTGCTCGTACACTCCCAGCATGGGGCGGAGCGGGGGCTCGGCGAAGCCGCGCATGTCGAAGAGCGCGAGGAGCCCTTCCACCGTGTGCTCCTGCATCAGGTCACGCTCGTCGGGGGTGAGCGGCCCCTGCTTGTTGATCACCTCCAGCGGCATCCGCACCTTGCCGACGTCGTGCAGGAGCGCGCCCAGTCCCAGGTCGTACAGCTGCTGCTTGTTCAGCCCCAGCTTCTTCCCCAGGGCGACGCTGAAGATGCAGACGTTGACGGAGTGGGTGAAGGTGTACTCGTCGTAGTCGCGGAGCGTCGTCATCCCGGTGATCGACGTCTCGTTGGTGAGCACCTGGTCGACGATGGACTGCACCGCGCGCTTGACGCGCCGCACGCTGACCCCGCGCCCCATCCGCATCTCCGACATCACCTCGCGTGCCACCGCCACCGTCTGCGCGTAGGTCCGCTTGGCCGCCTCGCGCGCGTCGTCCGGGTCGCTGGCGACGTCGGCGGCGCTCTCCGGGACGGGGACCAGGTGGGACACGGTGGTGCGCCCCAGCCGCTCCACGAAGCGGGCGAAGGGGTTCTCCGGGTCCGGCTCCGCCAGGAGTAGGGCGAGGAACGCCGTCCACTCCGCGACCCCGGCGCCGGGGAGGATGTCGAGCTGCCCGATCCCGTGCTGCCGCAGCGCTCGCCCCACCGCGCCGTAGGTGGCGAAGCTCCCCAGGTCGATGCGGAGCCGCAGGTCGTTGACGAAGACGAAGTCGCCGACGTAGCGCAGCGAGATCCCCCCCTCGGTCGCCAGTGTCTGCGCACCGACCGCGTCCAGCTCGGCGAGTGCGTTCTGCACCGTCTGGTTTTCCAGCGGATAGATGCGGAGGACGCGGAGCGAGGCGTACAGCGCGAACAGGAGGTCGCGCCCGGTCCGCTGCAGCTCGCGGTCGTCGGCGGAGACCTGCTCGCCCGCAGCGGAGGCGTCGGACTGGGAAAGGTGGGGATTGCTCACGAGGGGGTGGCGCGGAGTGCACGGCCTACGGCGCTGCGGACCACCGGGTCCGGGTCGGCGGCGGCGGCGGTGAGCGCCTTGCGGGCGGCGGGCGATGGAGCGCGGGCGAGCCCCAGGGCGGCGCACGCGCGCAGCTCGGGGCTTTCGCGGCGCCCCAGCCAGCTCTTGCCGTTGAGGATCCGGTCCAGGTAGGCGACCCCCTCCTCGCCGGCCACGCTCCCGAACGCCTCGAAGAAGGCGATCTGCTCGGTGATGTCGGACTCGCGCAGCCGCTTGGACTCCACCGCCACCTGCAGCGTCTGGCGGGCGGGGGCGTAGCGGAGCGCGGCGAGCGCCCGCGCCGCGGCGATGCGTACCTCGCGGTCGGCGTCGTCCAGCGCGCCCTGAAGCGCGCCCGCGGCGGAGGCGTTGTGGAGCGTGTGCAGCGTTTCCACCGCCACCAGCCGGAGGGGGACCTCGGGGCGCGCGAGGAGCCGCGCCACCTCCCCCGCCGCCGCGCCGATCCCCCGCCGCGCCACGATGCGCGTGGCCCCGGTCGCCACCAGCACGTCCGGGTCGCCCAGGAGCGGGACGGCGCGCTCCCCTTCCCGCCCGGCCAGCCGCTCGGCGGCCTGGAGCACCGCCCCGCGCACCCCCTCCTCCGCGGCGGTCTCCGCGGCGCGCAGCAGAGCGGGGAGCGCCGCGGGCGGGAGAAAGGAAAGGAGCGAGACCAGCCCCTGCACCGCCGCCTCGTCCGGGGCCTCGCCGGCGGTGCGGATCAGCTCCTGCACCGTTTCCGGGTGCGCCAGCCGGTCGAACAGGTCGCGGACCGCGCGCAGCACCGGCGGCGCCAGCGAGCCGGGGCGGGTGGCGATCGCCACCAGCTCCCGCAGGATGGTGCCGGCCAGGGCGAGCCGCCCGGCGCCCAGGAGGCTGGGGAGGAGGTCGGAAAGGATGCGGACGATCTTCTCCTGCCGGTCGGGGAGCCCGTCCTCCAGCCGGTCGAAGAGGGCGGAAAGGATCTCCGTCCACAGGTCGCGCTCCATCTCGCGGCGGACCTCGGCGGTCAGCCGGCGCAGGTCCCCCTCGTCCAGGAAGTAGAGCGTTTCTCGGAAGTCGTCGCGGCTCACGGTGGAGACCAGCGTGGCCGCCTCCTCGCGTGGGGGCTCGACCGGGCGCGGGGGGACGCCGCTCCCGGCGGGGAGGGTGGTCCCCTCCGTCAGCGGCTCGACGTAGCGGTAGCGGAGCGCGGTCCAGTCGCGGTCCCAGAGCAGCGTCAGGAGGTCGTCCTCCTCCTCCTTGAGCCGCTGCACCCGGGCCAGGATCTCCAGGAAGGGGAGGAGCTCGTCCTCCTCGAAGCCGGGGAGGAAGGTGAGCTGCCGCACCCCGTCGCGGTACAGGAGGAAGGCCAGGTCGTCGGTGCGCGTCTCCCCGCGGTACACCGCCTCCCCGCCCCACGCCATCTCGTTCTCGGTGACGTCCACCGTGAGGTGCGGGAGCGCCCCCCAGAGCGCCGCCATGCGCGAGCGGACCGACTCCACGAAGCGGTCGAGCGCCGCGTTGCTCCCCTCGTACAGGAGGTGCAGCCGCAGCGAGCGCCCGAAGTCGCGGACGATCTCCTGCACGGCCGCCCGCTCGGCGGGGGACGGCCCGCCGTCGTCGGCGACCTCGTTGAGCTGCGGGAAGGCGGCCATGGCGGATGCGGGGATCAGGCGCCGCCGGTCATCTCGGCCACCTGCGCCACGTCCTTGTCGCCCCGCCCGCTGAGGCACACCACCACCGGCCCCCGTCCCACCCAGCGCGCCCCGTCGCGCAGCAGGTGGGCGATGGCGTGGGCGCTCTCCAGCGCGGGGATGATCCCCTCCAGCCGGGCCAGCTTCCCGAACGCTTCCAGCGCCTCCGCGTCGGTGACGGACACGTAGGTGGCGCGCCCCGAGTCCTTGAGGGCGGAGTGCTCCGGCCCCACCCCCGGGTAGTCGAGCCCCGCCGACACCGAGTGGGCGGGGGCCACCTGCCCGGCCTCGTCCTGGAGGAGGTACGACAGGCACCCGTGCAGCACCCCCGGCCGCCCGGCGGTGAGGGTGGCGGCGTGCCGGTCGGTGTCCACCCCGTCGCCCGCGGCCTCCACCCCCACCAGCGCCACTTCGGTGTCCCGGACGAAGGGGTGGAACATCCCCATGGCGTTGGAGCCGCCGCCCACGCAGGCGATCACCACCGCGGGGAGCCGCCCCGTCTCCGCCAGCGTCTGCTCGCGCGTTTCGCGGCCGATCACCGACTGGAAGTCGCGCACCATGCGCGGGAACGGGTCGGGGCCTACCACCGAGCCGATGATGTAGTGGGTGTCGCGGACGTTGGTGACCCAGTCGCGGATCGCCTCGTTGGTGGCGTCCTTGAGGGTGCGCGTCCCGCTCGACACCGGGCGCACCTCGGCGCCCAGGAGCCGCATCCGGTACACGTTGAGCGCCTGGCGGCGGATGTCCTCCTCCCCCATGTACACCACGCACCCCAGCCCGAACAGCGCGCACGCCGTGGCGGTGGCGACGCCGTGCTGCCCCGCCCCCGTCTCGGCGATGATCCGCTCCTTCCCCATCCGCCGGGCGAGGAGGACCTGTCCGAGCGCGTTGTTGATCTTGTGGGCGCCGGTGTGGTTCAGGTCCTCGCGCTTCAGGTACACCTCCGCCCCGCCGGCCGCCTCCCCCAGCCGCCGCGCCCGGTACAGCGGGGTGGGCCGCCCCACGTAGGTGCGCCACAGCTCGTTCAATTCCGCCCAGAACGACTCGTCGACGGAGGCCGCGGCGTACACGGCCACCAGCTCGTCGAGCGCGGTGACCAGCGTTTCGGGGACGAAGCGGCCCCCGTAGATCCCGAAGCGGCCGGAGTGGACCTCGGCCGTGGGGGGGGCGATGGCGGAAGACGACATGGTGCTGGGTTCCTGCTGCTATGCGGTGAGTGGCGCGCGGAGGGCGGCCACGAAGCTGCGGATCGCCCGGGGATCCTTGATCCCGGGGGCGCTCTCCACCCCCGAGCTGACGTCCACCACGGCGGGGCGGAGGAGCGCCGCCGCGCGGGCCACGTTGTCGGGGCGGAGCCCCCCGGCCACGACCAGCGGGACGTGCGCGGGGAGGAGGTCCCGGTGCGCGGCGACCGCCTCCCACGGAAAGCGGGTGCCGGTCCCGCCGTGCGCCTGCACGCTGAAGCCGTCCAGTAATATAGCATCCGCGACGCCGGAGTACCGCTCCACCCCGGCGCGGAACTCGTCGGCGTCGCGCGGGCGGAGCGCCTTCCAGAGCGTCCACGGGCCCGCGGCGCGCAGCTCGGCGAGCTGCTCCGGCGTCTCGTCGCCGTGCAGCTGGAGGACGTGCAGCCCGGCCGCTTCGGCGGCGCGGACCAGCTCGGGCGTCCCGGCGTCCACGAACACCCCGGCGCGCAGCACCTCCAGCCCGCGCAGCAGCTCGCCCGCGGCCTCGGCGCTCACGGTGCGCTTCCCGCCCGGGGCGAGCACCACCCCCAGGTACGCGGCGCCCGCCGCGACCGCCGCTTCAGCGTCGGCGCGGCGGGTGATCCCGCACACCTTGATCGCCGGAGTCGCGCCGCTCATCCGGCCCTCGCCGCCGGGTCGCGGCGCCGCCCGGCCAGCGCCGCCGCCGCGCCGCGCAGGTCGTCCTGCCGCATCAGCGACTCGCCCACCAGGATGGCGTCGATCCCCGCTGCGCCCAGCCGGTCCACGTCGACGGGGGTGCGGATCCCGCTCTCCCCCACCAGCGTCACCTCGCCGGGAACGCCGGATGCGAGCCGGACGCACAATTCCAGGTCGGTGTGGAAGGTGGCCAGGTCGCGGTTGTTGACCCCCACCAGCCGGGCATCGGCGCCAAGGGCGCGCTCCAGCTCCCCGGCGTCGTGCACCTCCACCAGGGCGTCCATCCCCAGCTCGCGGGCCAGCCCCAGCAGCTCGCGCAGGAGGGCGTCGTCCAGGATGCGGACGATGAGCAGGACGGCGTCGGCGCCGGCCGCGCGCGCCTCCCAGAGCTGGAGCGGATCCACGACGAAGTCCTTGCGGAGCGCGGGGAGCCCGACGCCCGCGCGGACGCGGCGCAGGAACTCCAGGTCGCCGCCGAAGAACTCGCGGTCGGTGAGCACCGAGACCGCGGCGGCTCCCCCCTCCTCGTACGCGCGGGCGACGTCCACCGGGTCCGCGCCCGGGCGGATCTCCCCGGCCGAGGGCGAGCGGCGCTTGACCTCGGCCAGCAGCCGGACCTCCTCGGGCCGGCGCAGCGCCGCCGCGAACCCGCGCGGTGGCTCCGCGTCCGCGGCGCGCGCCCGCAGCTCCGCCCCCCTCGGGACGAGTGCCGCGACCTCGTCCCGCTTCACCTCCACGATCCGATCCAGGATGCTCAAACCACTCCCGCCAGGTAGCAAATGATCACCCGCCGAACCCGCCGGCACACCCGCGGAAACGAGGGCGTTCCCCCGGTTCCATGCGACTGTCTTGCGCTTCGGAATCCGTTCGGGTAGATTCTATTCGGTGATTGTTCGGAATGCAAATCTCGCTCGTTCTACCCGGAGCCTTTATGGCACTCACCAAGCGTCAGCGGCAGATCCTGGACTACGTGGAGAGCTTCATCGAGGCCTACGGCTACTCGCCCAGCTTCGAGGAGATCGCCGAGCACTTCGGCTATTCCTCGCTCGCGACGGTGCACGAGCACCTGAGTAATCTGGAGCAAAAGGGCCTTCTGCGAAAGAACTACAACAAGAGCCGGTCGCTGGAGGTGGTCCGCGCGCAGATGGGGGTGCTGGCCCTGGAGCTCCCGCTGCTGGGCACGGTCGCCGCCGGCCTCCCCATCGAGGCGATCCGCGACGAGGACACTGTCTCGGTCCCCCACGACATGGTCCGCTCGGGGAACAA
>JAFAYN010000438.1 GCA_019240375.1 Gemmatimonadota bacterium | reverse complement strand
TCGGCCCAGGCGCGGCGCTCCTCGTCGCCGCGCGCCTGCGCCGCCGCGAGCACCGACTGGAGGCGCGCCCCCTCCGCCCGCAGGTCCTCCACGCGCGCGTCGCGCTCCCGCACCGCTTCCCGCAGCTCGGCCGCCTGGCGCTCGGCGGCGCGCAGCCGCTCGTCCACCACGGCGCGGTCGGCGGCGTGGCGGGCGCGCAGGAGCATCCGGGCGACGGCCGCGCCGAGGCCGAGCCCGGCCAGGGCAGCGAGGAGGGGGAGCAGGGGCATGGACGGGGGAGGCGCGGACGGGGTGAGGAAGGCGGAGGGACCCGACAAGAATTCCGGCGCGGGGCCGGCGTGTCAACCCGCCGGGGAACCTCCGCCCCTCCTTACGGGTTCCTGACGTTCCCCTGACCGGGGCTCTACCCGGTGCCCCGCCGCGCGAGGTAGATTGTCGCCCTACGGCCGCCCGACGGGCCGGATCCCCTTTTCGGACAGCACCATGCGGATCTTCGACCGCCCCCCCGCGCCGCCGGCGCGCTCCACGTACACGGTGGCGCTCCTCCTCCTGACGCTGGTCCTGGCGGGCGTGCTCGCCTACGAGGCGCAGGAGTCGGCGCGCTCGCACCGGGCGACGGCCGAGCGGACGCTGCGCGACTACGCCGGCTTCGCCGCCTTCCAGTTCGCGCGCTACGCCAAGCAGGGGATCAGCTCCACCGCCTGGACCGAGCTGGCCCCGGCGGAGCAGGTCAGCGGCGATCCCCTCCCCCCGCCCGAGTTCGTGCGCAAGGGCCGGGAGGGGCGGTGCAAGACCTGCCCGCGGCTGAGGACGGTGCACTCTTACTTCCGCCTCGACCTGCGCGACGGCTCGCTCGCCACCACCGGCCCGCACGCGGGGGCGGCGGCGTACCGCTGGCTGGCGGACACGCTCGCCCGCGTCCCCGCCCTGGCCGGCGAGCCGTACCAGGGCGGCGCGATCATCCACGAGGTGGGCGGCGCCCCGGTGCTGTTCACCTACATGCTCCGCAGCGACTCGGCGGGGAGGCCGCTCTTCGCCTACGGCTTCGAGACCGGCGCGGGCGACCTGGCCCCGGTGTTCAACCGCATCGTGGACCGGGCGGCGCTCCTCCCCCCGTCGCTGACCCGCGACGTGCGCAACGATTCGCTCCTGTCCATCACGGTGCTGGCGCCCGGCGGGCGGGTGGTGTACCGCTCCGCGCGCGCCTACCCGCAGACCTTCGCCGGGTCGGACACCGTGGGGCGGGCGTACGGCGGCTACCGGGTGCGCGTGGCCCTGCGCCCCTCGGCGGCGGGGCGGCTGGTGATCGGCGGGCTCCCCCGCTCCCGCCTCCCCCTCCTGCTGGGGCTGGTGGCGCTGACCGCCGGGCTGATCGTGGTCACCCTCTTCCAGATCCGCCGCCAGAGCGAGCTGTCGCGGCTGCGCAGCGACTTCGTGTCCGGCGTCTCGCACGAGCTGCGCACCCCGCTGGCGCAGATCCGCATGTTCGCCGAAACGCTCCTCCTGGGCCGCGTCCGCTCGCCCGAGGAGCAGCGGCGCTCGCTGGAAATCATCGACCAGGAGGCGCGACGCCTGGCGCACCTGGTGGAAAACATCCTCCACTTCTCGCGCGCCGAGCGCCGGGCCACGCGCATCGCCCCGGTCCCCACCCCGCTGGCCCCGGAGATCCGCGAAACGGTGGAAGGGTTCGCCCCCATGGCGCGCTCCCGGCAGACGGAATTGCGGCTGGAGCTGGCCGAGGGGGTGGTGGCGCCGGTGGACCGCGGCGCGCTCCGCCAGGTGCTCCTCAACCTGGTGGACAACGCCCTCAAGTACGGCCCTCCGGGACAGACGGTGACCATCGGGATGGAGGTGGAGACCGACCGCGCCCGCATCCGGGTGGACGACCAGGGGCCGGGGATCCCCGTCGCGGACCGGCGGCGGATCTGGGACCCTTACCGCCGCCTGGAGCGGGACACGGAGTCGGCGGTGGGAGGGAGCGGGATCGGGCTGGCGGTGGTGCGCGAGCTGGTGACGCTGCACGGCGGGATCGCCCGGGTGGAGGACGCCCCCGGCGGCGGAGCCCGCTTCGTCCTGGAGTTCCCCGGCGCCACGACCGCCCCCGTCCCCGCGCCGCGGGAGCGGAGCTCCGGGAGCGAAGGAGCGGTGGCATGACGCGGATCCTGGTGGTGGAGGACAACCCGGACCTGGCCTTCGGCCTCCGCAACAACCTGGAGATCGAGGGCTACGAGGTGGAGGTGGCGGGCGACGGGCTGCGCGGCTTCGCCCGGGTGCAGGACTGGCGCCCGGAGCTGGTGATCCTGGACCTGATGCTCCCGGGGATGGACGGGTACCGGGTGCTGCGGGCGGTCCGGGAGGAGGGGATCGACGTCCCCGTGCTGATCCTGACGGCGAGGGGCGAGGAGGCGGACAAGGTGCGCGGCTTTCGCCTGGGCGCCGACGACTACGTCACCAAGCCGTTCGGGGTGCTGGAGCTGCTGGCCAGGGTGGAGGCGCTGCTGCGCCGCACCGGGAAGCGGGACGGCCGCGCGGGCGAGGACGCCGACCCGGTGGAGCGCTTCGGGGACGTGGAGGTGGACCCCGCCACCCGCGCGGTGACCCGGCGGGGCGAGGCGGTCTCGCTGACCCCCAAGGAGTTCGACCTGCTGCTGGTGCTGCTGCGAAAGCGGGGCGCCGTCGTTTCGCGCCTGGACCTGCTCCGTGAGGTGTGGGGGCACCGTGCCGCCGTGGTCACCAGGACGGTGGACACGCACATCGCCGAGCTGCGCCGCAAGCTGGAGGACGACCCCGCGGATCCCCGGCACATCCTGACGGTGCGCAAGGCGGGGTACCGGGTGGTGCCGTGACGATTTTGTAGGTCTGGTTTCAGGGCGTGGTTTGGGCCTGTCCCCCGCGGGGCGCGGGGGCCGGGCTGCGGCTCCGTAGCACACGAAACAACCGTGTGCAACGGAGTCGAGCCCCCGCGAACTGCTGCGGGGTCTCGCCCCTTCGGGCTCGCATCCCTCACGCGGGCGCCTGCCCTGACGGGCTCCGGACGTTCTCCTTACCTTCCTCGTACCCCTTCCGAACCCCTCCTTCACCCATGGATCGGCTCCACGTCGCAGATTGCGCCCCGGAGGCACGGACACACCCGGCCCTCCATGACCGATCGGCACAGACACGGAGCCCGAATCCCATGACCAGCACCCGGAGCCGCGCCCGCGCGGTCCTCGTCCCCTCCCTCGCCCTCACCCTGTTCGCCGGGGCGGCACCCCCACGCTACCCCTCGCCGGACGCGCACGCGGTGGGCGCCGGCTACGTCCGCGAAGCCCTGGAGGCGATGGGCGGCGCAGCACGCTTCCGCGCGCTGCGGGGAGTGCGCGTGGAGGGGATCGGCCACACCTTCTACCTGGAGCAGTCGGAGCGCTTCGAAGGTCCCTGGAGCGTCCGCTACGAGCAGTTCTCGGAGCTCAGGGAGCTGAAGACGGGCGGCGTCCGCCGCACGGTGCAGCAGCGCGACTACGGCTCCCCCCAGTTCGCCGGGGGGACCACCCTCGTCTCGGGCGACGCCGCCGCGCGGGTGGCCGTGGGGCCGGACGGGCAGCCGCGGCTCGCTCCGGGAGCGCCGGGGAGCGTGGAGCAGACCCGGCGCCGTGCCGACCTGGCGCCCGAGCGGATCCTCCTCCTGGCGCTGGACGCGCCGGAGCTGCGGGCGGGGCGGGACACGGTCGTGTCCGGCATCCCCCAGCACGTGGTGTCCTTCGCGCACGACGGCGGGACCGCCCGCCTCTTCCTGAACGCGGCGACCCACCTCCCCACCGTGCTGGAAACCCGCCGCGCCTACCCGGAAGACTACTTCTGGAGCGTGTGGGGCGACGTGACCCTGCGCACCACCTTCACCATGTGGACGCTGGAGCCGGGCGGGCTGCGCTACCCGCACCAGTGGAGCACCGAGTGGGACGGGAAGCCCTACTCCGCCACCACCCTGACCGCGGTGCGGCTGGACGCCGACGCCCCCGCCGACTCCTTCGCCATCCCCGCCGAGGTGGCCGCGGCGTACCGCGCCTCGCTGGCCTCCATGCGCACCCCCAGGACGGTGGACCTCGGCGAGGTCTGGTCCGCGCGCCGGGCACCCGCCCCCAGCGAGCTGCGCCCGGGCGTGGTGCTCGTCCCCGGCGGGTACAACGTGGTGCTGGTGCGGCAGCCGGACGGGATCGTGATCCTGGAAACGCCCTTCTCCCCCGAGTACGCCCGCCGCGTGCTGGCCGAGACGGCGCGCCGCTTCCCCGGAGAGCGGATAAAGGCCGTGGTGTCCACCGGCGACTCGTGGACGTACATGGGCGGGGTGCGGGAGTACGTCGCCCGCGGGATCCCGGTGTACGCGCTCGACCTGAACCGGGCCGTGCTGGAGCGGGTGGTCCGCGCGCCGCACACCCTCGACCCCGACTCGCTGCAGCGCGCCCCACACGCGGCCCGGTTCCGCTGGGTGAGCGGGAAGACGATCCTGGGGACGGGCCCCAACCGGCTGGAGCTGTACCCCGTGCGCGGGTCGGGCGGCGAGCGGATGATGATGGCCTACTTCCCGGAGCACCGCGTCCTGTGGGGGAGCGACCTGGTACAGGGTCCCTTCGCGGACGGGAGCTTCTTCATGCCCCAGTACCTGTCGGAGCTGGCCGATGCGGTGCGGCGAGAGGGGCTGGCCCCCGAAACCGTGATGGCGATGCACCGCACCCCCATCGAGTGGAGCCGGGTCACCACGGCGTTGGAGAGCGCCGCCCACCCGCGGACCGCCGCCCGGTAGACGGCGGGAGCCGGGAAACGAAACGGGGCCCGCCGGATCCCGGCGGGCCCCCACGCGCTTCCATCCCCTCGAAACCAACGGCGACGTTACGGCTGCGGCTTGGCGTTCTCCATCCCGGGGCTGGTCCGGTTCGCCAGGGCGTCCTGGTACACGCGCCGGAACTCGTCCAGCTTCTTCTTCGCCTCCACGTCCTTGGGGTCGGAAAGGCCCCCGAGCGCCATCAGCCCCGAAGCGCCGCCCGCGAAGCCGACCGCGCCCCACATGGCGTCGCTCACCCCCGGACGGGCGTGGTGCAGCACCTCCAGGTTGGCTCCGGCCGAGCGCGGCCCCGTGTTGGCCCGGGCGCTCTCTTCCATCTGCTTGGCCGTGGCGAGCATCTGGTCGACGTTCTGCTCCGAGTAGCCGGTCGACACCCCGCTCGCCGCCTGCCTGCGCATCTCCTCGGCCTGGGCGCGCATGTCGGCGGCGCTCCGCAGCGCCTGCTCCTGCATCGGCTTCATCATCAGCACCCCCGCCACCTCGCCCATCCGCTCGCGCACCCACTCCATCTCGGCCGGGTTGTACCCCAGGGTGCGCGCGGAGCGGATGTAGCTCCCGCCCACCAGGTCGCCCGCCTGCGCCATGGTCCGGCCGGCGTCCACCACGTTGCGGAGCTGCCCCAGCGTCCCCCCCTCCTTTTCCCGCTTCTCCATCTCCTGCACGCGGGCGTTGAGGTGCTCGCTCTCCTTGCGGATCAGGTCGAACTGGAGGAGGCTGGTCTTGAGGTAGGCGGTGACCTGCCCGTCGGTGAGGACGCTGTCGGCGGGAGCGGTGAAGTGGGCGCGCTCCGCGTCCGTGACCGCGATGGAGGTGCCCTGGTCGACGTCCTCCGGCCTGGCCCCGGAGGTGTCGTCGCGCCCGCCGCACGCGGCGAGGATCCCCACGGGGAGGAGGAGGGTGACGAGGGAGCGGATGGAGTGGGAACGCTGGATGGACATCGGCATGACACCCTCGGGGACGGGGGTGGGAAGCGGGCGGGGTGGAAGCCCGCCGGACGGGAA
>JAFAYN010000291.1 GCA_019240375.1 Gemmatimonadota bacterium | reverse complement strand
CGAGTCGACCGAGGGGTACGACCGCGGGGAGAAGTTTGCGCACTACCGCCGGCTCGACTCCCTCCAGGAGTACGTGCTGGTCGCGCAGGACAAGGTGAGGGTCGAGCACTACGCGCGGCAGGGTGAGCACTGGGTGCTCACCGAGTTCAGCGACCTCCAGGATTCGCTTTCGTTGACGTCCCTCGATTGCTCCGTGGCGCTGCGCGACGTCTACGAGCGCGTGGATCTCCGGTCCGCCGAGGATCTTCCCTCACGCACCTGAGCGAATTCACCACCCGAGCAGAGAAGATCTCCCTGAAGCCCGAGCAGATCACCCCGGTCGAGATCGGTCCTACCGAGGATGGGACGCAACTCCGCATCCGCTGGCAGGACGGCCACGTGTCCGAGTACACGCCGCGCTACCTGCGCCTGAGCTGCCCGTGCGCGGGGTGCGTGGAGGAGATGACCGGCCGCCCGCTGCTGAACCCGGAGTACGTCCCCGCCGACGTGCACCCGCTCGCCGTTCGGCACGTGGGGCGGTACGCGCTCGGCTTCGACTGGAGCGACCGGCACGACACCGGGATCTACCCGTTCAAATACCTGCGCGAGCTCTGCCGCTGCATCCCCTGCCTGGACCCCGACGCGCCGGAGTGATTACCCCAGCACAGTGAGGCGCCCCGGGAGCAGCTCGATCTCCAGCTCGTGCGCCGCTTCGGAGACGATCTCGCCGTCCGCGTGCACGGGGAGCGGGTCCGCGCTGCTCACCCGGATGCTGCGGGCGCGGTGCATGTGCACCCCCGGGCGCCCCACGTGCGTCCCGCGCATCACCCGGGGGAGGAAGCCGAGGATCCCCGCGGTGGTCAGCGCGTCCGCGACGCACACGTCCAGCTCGCCGTCGTCGATGCGGGCCGCGGGGCAGATCCAGAACCCCCCGCCGTGGCACCCCCCGTTCGCCACCGTGACCAGGGTCAGGGGGCGGTCCGCGACCTCCCTCCCGTCCATCACCACCCGCATTCGCGGTGGGCGGAAGGCGCGCAGTACCCTCGCCAGCGCCACCAGGTAGATGGTGATCCCGCGCGCCCAGCGCACCTTCCCCGCCTCGATCCCCACCCGCGCGTCCAGCCCGATCCCAACTCCGTTGGTGAAGAAGCGGTCGCCCACGCGCCCCACGTCCACCTGCCGGGGCTCCGACGCCAGGAGGTGCCGCGCCGCAGCCTCCGGGGTGATGGGAGTGCCGACCAGCTTGGCGAAGTCGTTGCCGCTCCCCACCGGGACGATCCCCATCGGCACGGTGGGCCCTTCGCCCGCGGCGCGCAGCAGCCCGTTCGCCACCTCGTGCACCGTCCCGTCCCCGCCCGCCGCCACCACCGCGGGCCACCCGGCTTCGGCAGCGCCCCGGGCCAGCTCCACGGCGTCGCCGGGGCCGCGGGTGAGCGCGATCTCGTAGCTCGCGCCGGCTCCGTCCAGCACGGAGCGGATGGCGCGCTGCGCGCGGGCGGCGGCGCCGCGCCCCGCGGTGGGGTTGAGGACCACGAAGAAGCGGGCGGGAGGCATCGGAGTGGGGGAGCGGGTGGGAGGACGGCCCGTGGATGCCCCGGATACTATCGCGGGAGCGCGCCGCCGACAACGACGAAAAACGGGCCGGGCCCCTCGCGGAGCCCGGCCGTGGCGCCGCCGTGGCCACGCGGCCTGCCGATCCCGTCGTCGGCGCCTTTGTGGAACACTGCGCGGATCCGGAGTAGAACAAGCGGATCGCCGCTCCCGGTACGCCCCCGAGGTCCGGACCCTGCGTGGAGCGGAGGTGGGCGGGCGCGTGGGCTTTCGCGCCCGCGGGATGGAAGCGTAGCTTGACCCTCGACCGACCCAACCGAGGAGAGAATGGCACACGACCGGACCCTTCCGAGATCGACGGAATCCCTGCCTTGAGCGCCCCCGACGAGAACCGGATCGCCATTGAGCGGCCGCAGCACGAGGGGATCTGGCGCTGGGTCTCTCCGCTCCTGGGCGCCCTGCTGCTCGCGGCGGCACTCTGGGTGCTGCACCGGGAATTACGGACGGTCCGCTACCGGCAGGTGACGGAAGCGCTCCGCTCCCTTCCGCCGTGGCAGCTCCTGGCGGCCTTCGTCATCACGGCGCTGAACTACATCGTCCTCACCGGGTTCGACCTGCTGGGGTTCATCTACATCGGGAAGCGGATCTCGCAGTGGAAGGTGGCGCTCGCCTCCTTCACCGGGTACGCGGTCAGCAACAACATCGGCTTCGCGCTGATCACCGGGACCTCGGTCCGCTACCGCTTCTACTCCCGCTGGGGGCTCACTCCGGGCGAGCTGTCGCAGATCGTCCTGATCTACTTCAGCACCTTCTGGCTGGGGCTGCTGGTGCTGGGCGGGTGGAGCCTGGCCATCGACCCGCACCCGGTGCTGATGACCCTTCCCGGGGCGTGGCTGGTCCGTCCCACGGGCGTCCTCCTCTTCCTCACCGCGCTGGCCTACGCGGTGGCGGCGGGGGTGCGCCGGGACCCGATCCGGATCTGGAAGTTCGAGATCCCCCTCCCCCCGCTGAAGGTGGTGCTGGGGCAGTTCCTCCTTTCCACCGTGGACTGGGCGCTGGCGACGGGGATCTTCTACTCGCTCCTCCCCCCCTCGCGGCTCACCTTCTCGGAGCTGCTGAGCGCCTTCCTCGCGGCGCAGATCCTGGGGCTGATCAGCCACGTCCCGGGCGGGCTGGGGGTGTTCGAGGGGACGATGATGGTCATGCTCCGGCCGTACATGCCCGCCGAGCAGGTCCTGTCGTCGCTGGTGCTGTACCGGATCTTCTACTACCTGCTCCCGCTGGTCGTCGCGCTGGGGATCCTGGTGGGCGACGAGATCCGCCTGCGCCGCCACCACATCACCCGGTGGGGCGGGGTGTTCGGCGCGCTCACCGGCGAGCTGGCCCCCAAGGTGCTGGCGGTGTTCACCTTCCTGGCAGGGGCGCTCCTCCTGTTCTCGGGTGCCACTCCCGCCGAGCGCGGCCGGCTCACCTGGCTGTACCAGTACTTCCCCCTCGCCGTAACCGAAACGTCGCACTTCCTGGGGAGCGTGGTGGGGGTGGGACTCCTCCTGGTCTCCAACGGGATCTCGCGCCGGCTGGACATCGCCTACTACCTGGCGGTGATCGGGCTGGCGATCGGGATCGCCGCCTCGCTCCTCAAGGGCGGCGACTACGAGGAGGCGATCCTGCTGGCCGCCGTGCTGGCCGCGCTGATCCCCAGCCGGGGCGAGTTCGACCGCAAGGCTGCCTTCTGGGAAACGCGCTTCTCCCCGGGGTGGATGGCGGCGGTGCTGGCGGTGGTGGGGGCGTCCATCTGGCTGGGATTCTTCGCCTTCAAGCACGTGGAGTACTCCAGCGACCTGTGGTGGCGCTTCGCCCTGCTGCAGAGCGCGCCCCGCTTCCTGCGTGCCTCGGTGGGCGCGACCATGGCGATCCTCGCGTTCGGGGTGGTGCGCCTCCTCCGCCCGGCGCCCCCGGAGATCGTGCTCCCCTCCGAGGAGGACCTCGCCCGGGCGGGGCGGATCATCGCGGCGCAGCACTCCACCGTCCCGTACCTGGCGTACCTGCGCGACAAGACGCTCCTGTTCGACGAGACGGGCGACGCCTTCCTGATGTACGGGGTGCAGGGGAAGACCTGGGTGGTGATGGGCGACCCGGTGGGGCCGGCGGAGCACGCCCCGGAGCTGATCCGCGCCTTCCTGGAGCGGTGCGACGACTTCGGCGGGGAGCCGGTCTTCTACCAGGTGACCAAGGAGCGGCTGCACCTGTACGCGGACTTCGGGCTCACCTTCGTGAAGCTGGGGGAGGAGGCGTTCGTCCCGCTCGCCGACTTCTCGCTGGACGGAGCCGACCGGAAGCCGTTCCGGCTGGTGCTCAACCGCTTCAACAAGAGCGGCGCCACCTTCCGCATCGTCCCGGCGGAGTGCGTTCGGGGGATCCTCCCCGACCTGCGCGAGGTGTCGGACGACTGGCTGAAGCACAAGGAGGCGTCCGAGAAGGGGTTCTCGCTCGGCTTCTTCGACCCCGGCTCGCTGGAGCGCTTCCCGGTGGCCGTGGTGGAGGAGGAGGGGCAGATCACCGCCTTCGCCTCGGTGTGGCCGGGGGCGGACCGGGTGGAGCTTTCGGTGGACCTGATGCGCTTCCGGCACACCGCGCAGAAGAACGTGATGGAGGCCCTCTTCCTCCAGCTGATGCTGTGGGGGAAGGCCGAGGGGTACCAGCGCTTCAACCTGGGGGTGGCCCCGCTCTCGGGGCTGGAGATCTCCTCCATCGCCCCCACCTGGACGCGCGTCGGCCACTACCTGTACCAGCGCGGGGAGTCGTTCTACAACTTCCAGGGGCTGCGCCACTACAAGGAAAAGTTCCACCCGGTGTGGGAGCCGCGCTACCTGGCCTACCCCGGCGGCCTCTCGCTCCCCCGGGTGCTCGCCGACGTTTCGGCGCTGATCGCGGGCGGATACCGGCGGATCTTCCGGTGAGGCCGGGTTCCGGGCCGGCGGGGACGATGCCGGGGCGCACCCTGGCGCTCTGGTTCGCGCTGCTGGTGACGACCTGCTTCGCGGGGGTCGACTACCTCCGGGGCGGGATGCTCGCGGGGGAGGGGAGGCCGGGGCTCGACGACCTCCCGCTGGTGGAGGTGCGCGCGGGGACGGGGGAGGCGCACGACGTGATGGCGGTGATGCTGACCGGTGACGGCGGGTGGGGCTTCCTTGACCGGCGCATCGGCCACGAGCTGGCCCGCGCCGGGATCCCTGCGGTGGGGTGGAACTCGCTGCGCTACTACTGGCGCGGCCGCACCCCGGACGAGGCCGCGGCCGACCTGCAGCGGATCCTGGACCGGTACGGCGCGGCCTGGCACAAGCGGCGCTTCCTGCTGGTGGGGTACTCGTTCGGGGCGGACGCGCTCCCCTTCCTGGTCAACCGGCTCCGCCCGGAGGTGCGCTCGCGGATCGTGGGGGTGTCGCTGGTGGCGATCGGGCGGGACGCGGCCTTCCGCTTCCACCCCACCGACTGGGTGAAGTGGCGCCGCCCGACCCGCTTCCTCACCGTCCCCGAGGTGCGGCGGCTCGCCGGCTTCCCGGTGACCTGCATCTACGGGGTGCGCGACGGGGCGACCCAGGTCTCGTGCCCGCAGCTGCGCGGGACGGGGATCCGGGTCTTCGCGCTCCCCGGCGGGCACCACTTCGACGGCGCGTACCGCCGCGTCGCCGGGCTGGTGCTGCAGACCCTCCGCGTCCTCCCCATTGCCCCGCGCGGCCCCGTGCTGGCTCGCTGAATCCCGTTGTGGCCTGTAAGTGGCGGAAATG
>JAFAYN010000174.1 GCA_019240375.1 Gemmatimonadota bacterium | reverse complement strand
AGAGTCGAGCGCATGTTCTTTCTCCGGTTTCGGTTACAGCGGGTGGCACGGTGCCGCCCCTTGGAGCGGGTTCGTCCCCGTGCGTGGACCGTGCCACTTCCGCACCGAGAGACCGAAACCCTGCCGCCACCTCGTTTTTCGCCCCGCGGCCACCCCCTCGGGACCGCGGCCGGCGGGGCGGGCGTCACCGGAAGGGGTCGGAGCCGCGCCGCCGGAGTGGACGGTCCCGCCGGGGCGCCGGTCTGCCGCTTGCAGCACCCGCCGGGAGCACCCACCGTTCACCCCACGATCCCGCGACCTCGGAACATGCAGACCATCGCCACCATCGGGTACGAGGACGCCACCGTGCCGCGCTTCCTGGACGCGCTGCGGGACGAGGGGGTGGAGCTGCTGGTGGACGTGCGCGCCGTCGCCAGCTCGCGGCGCCCCGGCTTCGCCAAGACGCGGCTGGCCGCGAACCTGGAAGGGGCGGGGATCGAGTACCTGCACCTGCGCGGGCTGGGGACGCCGGCGGAGGGGCGCGCGGCGGCCCGGGCGGGGCGCCACGACGAGCTGCGGAGGATCTTCCTGGAGCACCTGGACACGCCGGGCACCCGGGCAGAGCTGGAGGCGCTGGCGGGGATCGTGCGCTCCGGCCGCCGCGTGTGCCTGCTCTGCCTGGAGGCCGACCCCGCCCGCTGCCACCGCAGCATGGTCGCCGACGCGCTGGCCGGGTTGCTCCCGGTGGAGGTCCACCACCTGGCTCCCTGAGCCGGGTCCGGCACGGGCGAGTGTCTTGCATCAGGGTGGCGTGACGGCCCCCCAGCGCTCCCGCGCCGGGACTTCCGCGGTCTCACCCGCACCCCCACCGGCCATGCTCCCCCTCAGCTCCTTCCCGCGCCTGGTGCCGCCGGTCCTGGTGGCGGCGTGCGTCGCCGCGTGCGGTGGCTCCGCGCGGCTCCCCGTGTCCGCTGGCACCGGTCCCGCGCCGACGCTCCCCGCGCCCCGCCGGTCGCTGATCCCCACGGTGAACATCGCCCCCGCGAAGGGGTGGCCGTCGGGCGGGCGCCCGATGGCGGCGCCGGGGACGGTGGTGGGCGCGTTCGCGTCGGGGCTCGACCACCCGCGCTGGCTGTACGTGCTCCCGGACGGCGACGTTCTGGTGGCCGAGACCAACGCCCCGCCCAGGCCGCGCGACGGCCGGGGGATCAAGGGGTGGTTCATGAAGCGCTTCATGAAGAAGGCGGGCGCCGCCGTGCCGAGCGCCAACCGCGTCACGCTGCTGCGCGACACCGACGGCGACGGGGTCGCGGACGTGCGCTCGGTCCTGCTGCAGGGGCTGAACTCCCCCTTCGGGATGGCGCTGGTGGGGGGCAACCTGTACGTGGCGAACAGCGACGCGGTGGTGCGCTTCCCCTACCACGAGGGAGAAACCCGGATCGACGCGCCCGCCACCCGCGTGGTCGCTCTCCCCGCCGGCCCCATCAACCACCACTGGACCAAGAACGTGGTCGCCTCGCCCGACGGCTCCAGGCTGTACGTGACGGTGGGGTCCAACAGCAACGTGGCGGAGAACGGGATCGAGCAGGAGGAGGGGCGCGCCGCCGTCTGGGAGGTGGACCCCGGGACCGGCGCCCACCGCGTCTTCGCGTCGGGGCTGCGCAACCCGGTGGGGATGGCCTGGGAGCCGGCGACCGGCGCGCTCTGGGTGGCGGTGAACGAGCGGGACGAGCTGGGGAGCGACCTGGTCCCCGATTACATGACGGCGGTGCGTGACGGCGGCTTCTACGGGTGGCCGTACAGCTACTACGGCGCGCACGTGGACACCCGGGTGAAGCCGCGGCGCCCCGACCTGGTCGCCGCGGCGCGGGTCCCCGACTACGCCCTGGGGCCGCACACCGCCTCGCTGGGGCTGGCTTCCTCGCACGGGACCACCCTCCCGGCGCGGTTCGGGGAGGGGATGTTCGTGGGACAGCACGGCTCGTGGAACCGTGAGCCGAAGAGCGGCTACCGGGTGGTGTTCGTCCCGTTCAGCGGCGGGCGCCCCGCAGGCGGCCCGGTGGACGTGCTGACCGGCTTCGTGGACGGCCGGGGGAACGCGCTGGGGCGGCCGGTGGGCGTCGCGCTCGACCGGCGGGGGGCGCTCCTGGTTGCGGACGACGTCGGCAACACCATCTGGCGCGTGACCGCGTCGGGGGCAGCCGGGCGGTGAGGCGGCCGACCGTGGCCCGGGTCGTGCTCGCCTGCCTGGTGCTGGTGCTCCCGTCGGCGTGCGCCCCCTGGCAGACCCGGCGCGCCCTGCCGCAGGCCGTGGTGGAGCAGTCGCAGCCGCGGAGCGTGCGCCTCTCGCTCCGCAGCGACGAGACGGTGGTGCTCCTGCACCCGCGGGTGGTCGGGGACTCGCTGGTGGGCTCCCCGCCGGGCTCGCGCGCGACCCGGTCCGTCGCGCTGGACGAGATCCTGGCGGTGGAGGTGCGGCGGAACCCGGTGGAGCGGACCGCCCAGCTCGGCTTCCTGGTCCTGGGGACCACCGTCAGCGCGACGATCCTGCTGGCCCTCCTGCTGGGCCCGCTCCTGGCGCCCCCCTGAGGGGCCGGCTCACCCGGTGGAGGTGAGCCTCAGCCCCAGGATCCCAGCCACGATCAGGGCGATGCAGAGGAGCCGCGCGGGGGTGGCCTGCTCGCCGAAGAGGAGGATGCCGAGCGCCACGGTCCCGATGGTCCCGATCCCGGTCCAGGTGGCGTAGGCGGTGCCGAGCGGGAGGGTGCGCACCGCGACGCCGAGCAGCCCCATGCTCAGGACCAGGCAGACGGCGGTGGCCGCCACGGGCCCCGGGCGGGTGAACCCCTCGGCGTACTTGAGGCACACGGCCCACCCCACCTCGAAGAGACCGGCGACGAAAAGGACGACCCACGCCATCCCCTTCCTCCTGATGGTGCGGGGTCGTCCCCGGCGGAATCTCCCGCGGCGAGGGGCCGTCCCCCCGCCGTCCCGATCGGCCGGAAGCTACGCCCCCGCGGCGAAGCGGCGCAATCCGGGGCCGGGATGCTGGCGTATCCGGAGCGAATGCGCTACGATCCCCGGACGAAGCGTAGCACGACCCTTGCAGGGCCGGAGCAGCTGGTCTTTTCCGTCGCGCTCTCCCCGGAGTGAACGAGCACGTACGAGTTCTTCGCGACGCTGAACCGGCCGCCGTTCGGGCAGGAGGGGGCAGTACCGGTCCGCGGTGTGGCACGTATCCCGCGGCAGCTGTACATTCAGCAGCAAAGTGCTGCATGAATTCACACTTCAGAGGGCAGATCGCTATGGCAAGGGAGACCGGCGTGGTGAAGTGGTTCAACCCTGAGAAGGGGTTCGGCTTCATCACGCGAGACAACGGCGAGAAGGACGTGTTCGTCCATCACAGCGCCATCCAGGGGAGCGGCTTCAAGACACTCAACGAGAACGAGCGCGTCGAGTTCGACGTCGTCCAGGGGCAGAAGGGCCCCGCGGCGGAGAATGTGACCCGTCTGGACGCCCCGCAGGGGGGTGACGGCGGCTACGGCGGCGGCGGTGGCGGCCGGGGCGGCGGCTACGGCGGTGGTGGCGGCGGCCGTGGCGGCGGTGGCGGCTACGGCGGTGGTGGGGGCGGGTACGGCGGTGGCGGCGGCGGTCGGGATCGGGACCGCTGGTAAGCTGGGAGCGAAAGCGCAGAGATCCGGGTCGATGGCCCGGATCTTTGCGTTGGGGGACCGGAAGCGCGGGCTCGCCGCCCGCCCCCTTCGCCCCTATCTTGCGCGGCGTCCACCCGATTCCCCCGAAACCGGAGAGCCCATGCGACCCCTTCCGACGTACGCCGCGCTCGCGCTGATCGCCCTGTCCGCCGCCTGTGCCCGGCCCGGCCCGGCCCCCGCTCCCGCCCCGGCCCGCGACGCGGCGGAGATCCGCGCCGTGCTCGACTCCACCGCCGCCGGGTGGAACCGCGGCGACCTGAGCCGCTACCTGTGGGCCTACGCCGACACCGCCACCGAGATGGGTCCCAACGGCCCGGAGGGTGGCCCGGGCGCCGTCGAGAGGATCATGCGGCGGGGCTTCTGGCGCACCGGGCGTCCGCTGCAGGACCTTCGCTACGAGCACGTGGTGGTGCGCCCGCTGGGGAGCGAGTACGCGCTGGTCACCGGCCAGTTCATCCTGTCCGGCGCGGGGCGCCCCGACCGCACCGGGTGGTTCTCCACCGTGTGGGCCCGCACCGCCGCGGGGTGGCGGATGATCCACGACCACTCGTGAGCGCCGGGCGCCCCGCCGCGCCCGCCCTGCTCCTGGGGGCGCTCCTGGCCGGGTGCGCCCCTCCGCGCGCCCTCCCCGCCCCTGCGCCCGCAGCGCAGGGGCAGGTGGACGACCGCCTGTTCTTCGGGCGCTCGATCTCCGGCGGGGGGGCGGTCTCGGACGAGGAGTGGAGGGCGTTCGTGGAGGAGGTGGTGGCACCCCGCTTCCCCGACGGGATGACGGTGTGGCGGGCGGAGGGGGCGTGGCGCGGCGCCGACGGGCGCACCACGCGCGAGCCGACGCTGGTGCTGGAGGTGGTCCACCCGGCCGGGGCGGCGGGGGACTCGGCCGTCGCGGCGATTGCCCGGGAGTACCGGCGCCGCTTCCGGCAGGAGGCGGTGCTGCGCGTGGCCGCCCCGGTGCGGATGGAATTGTACCGCTGACCGCGGTCGTCCCGGTGCGGGAACGGGCACGACAGTTGCTTATACGACGGCGCAGGAACGTGAATCCGATCCCCTACGGAGGGTTTTCCCATGCTCTGGACCATTGCCGTCGTCCTGTTCGTTCTCTGGATCCTCGGTTTCGCCGTCTTCCACGTCTCGAGTGTGCTGATCCACCTGCTCCTGGTGATCGCGGTGATCGTGATCCTGTACCGGCTCATCACCGGTCGCCGTCCGGTCTGACGACACGGCGGATCGGCGAGGTCGAAGCGGGGTGCGTCCGGTCCGGGCGCACCCCGCTTCCGCGTTCGCCGGGGAAACCCCGCCGTGGCCCGCCGCCGGGCGTAAACGTAGGTTCCGCCACGAAGCCGCTCCCCACCCTCACCCGCTGTCCGCCATGAGCCGAACCCGTCGTTTCGCCTTCGCCGCGGCCCTCGCCTGGGGCGCCGCGGCCCCCCTGTGCGCCCAGGGAGGGCGCGCCGCCTCACCGCCGGCGATGGCCGCCATCCGCGAGGCGGAGCTGCGCGCCGACCTGTTCGCCCTGGCCGGCGACGCCATGCGCGGCCGGGAGGCGGGAACGCCCGACGAGCTGCGCGCCGCCGCGTGGGTGGCGGAGCGGGCGCGCGCGGCGGGGCTGGAGCCGGCGGGGGACGACGGCACCTACTTCCAGTTCTTTTCCATGCGCCGCGTGGTGGTGTCGGAGCGGAGCCGGGTGGCGCTGGGGGGCGAGCCGCTGGCGCTCTGGCGCGACGTGTCGGTGTTCGCGCCGGCCGACGCCAGCGTGGACGCGCCGGTGGTGTTCGTGGGCGAGGGGCGGGAGCAGGACGTGGCGGGGGTGGAGTTGCGCGGAAAGGCGGTGGCTGCGGTGCTCACCCCGCCGCGCGACGCGCCGCCGCGGGGGATGAGCCTGTGGGCGCGGCGCTACACCCGCGCCGCCCTCCGCGAGCGGGCCGCCTTCCTGGCGCGGCAGGGGGCCGCGGCGGTGATCCTGGTGTCGGACTCGGTGGCGGAGGGCGACTTCGACGCGTACGCCTCGTCGCTGGCGCGCGGCACCTACGCGCTGGACAGCGTGGGGGTGAGCCAGCGCCGCACCGCGCAGGTCCCGGTGCTCTGGGTGCGGCGCGCCGCCCTGGACCGGCTGCGCGCCCCCGGGCAGCGCCTGACCGCCACCCTGGCGAGCGAGAGCTTCGTGTACCCGTCGGTCAACGTGGTGGCGCGGGTGCGCGGGAGCGACCCGGCGCTGCGCGGCGAGTACGTCGTCTTCAGCGGCCACCATGACCACGACGGGGTCCGCTTCCCGGTGAGCGGCGACTCCATCTTCAACGGGGCGGACGACAACGCCACCGTCAGCGTCGCCCTCCTCGCCATCGGGCGGGCCTTCGCCAGGAACCCGGGGCCGCGCTCGGCGCTCTTCGTCTGGCACGGGGCCGAGGAGCGCGGGCTGCTGGGGTCGCGCTGGTACGTGGACCACCCCACCGTGCCGAAGGGGTCGCTGGTGGCCGTCCTCAACGGCGACATGATCGGGCGCAACGCCCCGGACTCGGCGGCGCTGCTGGGCTCCACCCCGCCGCACCGCAACTCCGCCGCGCTGGTGCGGATGGCGCGCGACGCCAACGCGCGGACCGCGCGCTTCGCCATCGACACCACCTGGGACGCCCCCACGCACCCGGAGTTCTGGTACTTCCGCAGCGACCACCTCCCGTACGCGCAGGCGGGGATCCCGGCGATCTTCTTCACCACCCTCCTGCACCCGGACTACCACACCCCGCGCGACGAGCCGCAGCGGATCGACGTGGCCAAGCTCGCCCGCATGACGCGGTGGATGTACGCCACCGGGTGGGCGGTGGCGGCCACCCCCGGGCGTCCCGGCGTGGACCCGGGGTTCCGGCTGGAGCGGTAGCGGCTACCGCCCCACGTCGGTGGTGTCCTCCCGGACCTGGTCGGCGGTGTACCCGACCACCAGGTTGAAGAGCTGCCGGCGGACGGCCTGGATCCGGTTGGAGGCGCGCGGCAGGTAGGTGCGGTTGGTCAGCAGCACCACCCAGCGCCGAGAGCGCGGGTCGATCCAGAGCGAGGTCCCCGTGTACCCGGTGTGCCCGAAGGCGTAGGGGAGCTTGCACCCGTCCCTGTCGGGGACGGTCCCCTCCTCGCAGAACACCTCGAACCCCAGCCCCCGCGTCCCCGTCCCGGGCTGCGCCCGGGTGAAGAGGCGCAGGGTGGAGTCCTGGACGATGCGCACCCCGTCCAGCGCTCCCCCGCCGGCGATCAGGGCGGCGTAGCGTCCCACGTCGTGCACGGTGGAAAAGAGCCCCGCGTTCCCGGTGATCCCCCCCAGCTCGCGCGACAGCGGGTCGTTGGTCTCCCCGGCGAAGGGGGTCCCGTCCTCCAGGGTGAGCGTCGGGGCGCACGCGTCGCACCCCTGCCCCGGGCGGAAGCGCGTCCCCGTCATCCGCAGCGGGGTCCACACCCTGCGCCGCAGGAAGGCGGGGAGCGGCTCCCCGGCGGCGCGCGCCACCACCTCGCCCAGCACGATGAAGCCGACGTCGGAGTACAGCACCGAGGCGCCGGGCCTGTCGATCAGCCTCACGTCGGACAGGAGGTGCGCCAGGCGCTGCTCCGGGGTGGCGCCGGGGACCTCCGCCATCCCCGCGGGGAGGCCGGAGGTGTGGGTGAGGAGCTGGCGCACCGTCACCGAGTCGCGCCCCTCGCCGTGGAACTCCGGGACCCAGCGCGCCACCCGGTCGTCCAGCCGCAGCCGGCCGTCGTCCACCAGGATCATCACCGCGGTGGTGGTCCCCATCACCTTGGTGAGCGAGGCCAGGTCGTACACCGTCCCGTCGGCGTCCACCGGGTCGGAAAGGCGCCCCCACTCGGTGCGCCCGATCCCGACCTCCGCCAGCGTCCGCCCCCCCTCCCCGATCGCCAGCGCGCCGCCGGGGAAGCCGCCGCGGTTCACCTCCCCGGAGACGATCGCCTCGGCCCCGCTCAGCACCTCCGGGGAGAGCCCCGCCACCACGGCGGCCGTGTCGTGCGCGGAGGGGATCACGGGAACCGCGGTGAACAGGTAGCGCAGCCGCGGGAAGACGAAGAAGCTGTACGTCGCCGACAGGAGGACCCCCGCCAGGAGCACCACCGCGGCGTACCGGTGCCAGCGCTTGAAGCGGGGGAAGAAGAAGCGTTCGATCCTGATCTCGAGTGGCTTTCGGGTCCGTTCTTCGTCCGCCGGCATCGGGGGGTCGTTCGGGGATGGGTCGGGGGTCCGGGTGCCCCACGGGGCGCACGGACCGGCTCGCTCCCCGTCCGCTGTCAGGTCTCGTGCCACGCCGCTTGCGCCCCTCCCCGCGGCGGCCCATCGTGTGGTGCACACCCTGGAGCATTTCATCACCGGAGCTGTCGTGAGCCATCCCGAGCCGATCCCCACCGTACGCGCCGTCGGCCCCGAGGAGGCGGGGGCGCTCGCCGCCTTCGCCGACCGCCTCTTCCACGAGACCTACGCCCCCACCTGCCGGGCGGAGGACGTGATCGCCTACCGCACGGCGAACTTCACCGTGGAGGAGCTGGGGCGCGAGCTGCGGGACCCGCGGGGGATCGTCCTGCTGGTGGAGGTCGGGGGCGCCCTGGCCGGGTACGCCCAGCTCCGCCTGGGACCCCCGCCGCCCGGGGTGGAGGTGGAGGCCGGCCAGGCCGCGGTGGAGATCGCCCGCTTCTACGTGGACGCGCCCTGGCACGGGCGCGGGGTGGCGCAGGCGATGATGCGCGCCGTGCGGGACGCTGCCGTGGAGCACCGCGCCGGGGCGCTCTGGCTGACGGTGTGGGAGCACAACCCCCGCGCCCAGGCCTTCTACCGCAAGCTGGGGTTCCGGGTGGTGGGGGCGCAGACCTTTGTGATGGGCGAGGACGTGCAGCACGACCACGTCATGACCCGCGGGGTGGACCCGCTCCCCTGAGCAGTCGGACCTTTCCACTCCCACCCACCGCCGCGATGCCACACCGATTCAGGCTGCCGCTCCCCTATCGCCTGGCACACAGCGCGGGGGCGGGCCTGACCATGGCGATCGTGATCCCGTTCTTCACCTGGATCCCTTTCTGGCTGTCCATCCCCATCGGGCTGGTGCTGGGCTTCGCGGTGGACTTCACCACACAATACGACCTGGAGCTGTTCCCCGAAAAGCTGGTCCTGACGCAGGACGTCCGTCGAGAGATCATGAAGTGGACGGAGGTCGAGGACGCCCGCTTCCAGCCCCCCGAGCCACGGTGGTGGTGGCCGTTCGCCTCCCGGGCCGGGGAGGGGCCGGGCCGGTGGGTGTTCGTCGTACGGGACCGGACGAAGCCGGTGACGCTGGACCTCGACCGCTTCTCCGCCCGACAAGCCGAGGAGATCAGCCAGCTGGTTCGCCGCTACCTTGCCGATGCGGCCCGGGGCGGCGGGTCCCTCGCCCCCGCCGAAGCCGGGGAGGAGCGGGCGATCTCCCCCGTGCTGGAGGACTTCTATCGCCGGAAGTGGTGAGCCTCCCCCGCCCGGCTCCCCGCCGGCCCCTCCCCGATCCGAACCCTTTCCCGCCGGGCGTCCTCTCTACTTCCGGGCGGCGCGATCCGCGCGCCGCTCGGGGCGGACGAGACCGCCTTCCACGTACCGACGGGAGCACCCCATGAGCACCCCTTCCGATTCCCGGCCTGGCCCCGGCATCCGCGCCCTGGTCTGGACCTTCGCCCTGGTCGAGGCGGCCGTGATCGCGGCCGCGCTCTTCCTGCGCTGACCCGCACACGGAGAGCGGAGCGATGAACACTCCCGACCTGGACGCCGCGCGCCGGAGCGTCCTCGACCAGATGGAGCGAGCCGCGCGGACCACCCGGCTCGCCATGCTGGGAGCCGCCGCCGTGGAGGGCGTGCTGATGGTGGTGGCCCTCCTGATGGTGGACTGGCACGACCGGCTGCAGGTGCTGCTCTTCCTCTTCTCGGTGCTGAGCTACTCCATCGTCGGGCTCGGCCTGTTCGCCCTCGGCGGGCACGTGTCCCGGGTGGGGGCGCGGGTGGCCGCCGTGGTGGAGGCGGCCGGCGGGCGCTGAGGTGGAGCCCGACGCCGCGGCCGTGGTCGCCGCGCTGGCGGCCCGCGCCCAGCTCGGCGACCGGGAAGCGCTGGACCAGCTCCTCCGGCGGGTCCAGCGCCCGCTCTACGAGCACGTCCGCGCGCTCCTGCGCGACGAGGAGGCCGCCCTGGACACGCTGCAGGACGTCCTGGTGATCGTGTGCCGCAAGCTGGGGAGCCTGGGTGACCCGCGCTGGTTCCGGGCCTGGGCGTACCGGATCGCCACGCGCGAGGCCCTCCGCCGCGCGAAGCGCGACCGCAGGTGGCGGGAGGCGGTGCGCGGCGAGGAGTGGTCGGAAACCCTGCCCGCCCCCGAGCCCGACCCGCCCCCGGTGGACCCGGAGTGGACCGCCCGCCTCCCGGAGCTGCTCGCGGGGGTGTCCCCCGCGAGCGAGGTGGTCCTCCGGCTCCACTACCTGGAAGGGCTCCCGTACCTGGAGATCTCGGAAGCGCTGGAGATTCCCGTCGGCACGGTGAAGTCGCGCCTCGCCTACGGCCTGGCCTCGCTGCGCCGCCGGGTGGAAGCGCCGTAGCGCTCCACCCCTTGCGGCACGGACCTTCCGGCGGCCATCCTCCCTCCGGGACGGCCGCCCTTCCGGCGGCCGCGGGACCACGAGCACAGGGAGGTACGTATGCGGGTGGTGCTGATCGGCGCGACGGGGACGATCGGGCGGGCGGTGGACCGGGCGCTCGCCGCGCGTCACGAGGTGGTGCGGGTGGGGCACACCGGGGGCGACCTGCAGGTGGACATGGCCTCCACCGACTCCATCCGGCGCCTGTTCGAGGCGGTGGGCCCCTTCGACGCGCTGGTGTCCGCCGCGGGGCAGGCGCGCTTCGCCGCGCTGGAAGCGCTGGCCGACGACGACTTCCGCTTCAGCCTGGACAACAAGCTGATGGGGCAGGTCAACCTGGTGCGCCTGGGGCTGGCGCACGTGCGCGACGGCGGCTCCTTCACCCTCACCAGCGGGGTGCTGGCCGGCGAGCCGATGCCGGGGAGCGCCGCGATCAGCCTGGTCAACGCCGGGGTGGAGGCGTTCGGGCGGGCGGCCGCGCTGGAGATGCCGCGCGGGGTGCGCATCAACGTGGTCAGCCCGCCCTGGGTCAGCGAGACGCTGCAGGCGATGGGGCAGGACCCGTCCGGCGGCGTCCCGGCCGAAAAGGTGGCCGCCGCCTACCTCGCCAGCGTGGAGGAGGAGCGCACCGGCGAGGTGATCGACGCGCGCACCTTCGCCTGAGCCTTCCGGGCCTCCGGTCCGATCCACCCCTTCACGGGAGCCATACGATGAGCCGATCCATGCGCCGCTGCGGCGCGTTCCTTTCCCTGTTCCTGGCGGCGTGCGCCTCGTCCGCCAACGTCGTCCCGGAGCGCGATACGCACTCGGTGCGGCAGCTGGACACCCCCGCGGGGACCTTCCGCGTGGAAAGCAACTCGGTGGACGCCACCGTGACCGCGGCGGCGCCGGTCTCCGTCGAGGAGGCATGGAAGGCGCTCCCGGCCGTCTACACCCGCCTGGGGCTGGTCGGTGGGGTGCTGGACGAGGCGGGATGGGCGTACGGCCAGCGCCAGAGCATCGTGCGCCGCCGGCTGGCCGGGACACCGATCTCCACCTACCTGGACTGCGGGGCCTCCACCCCCGGCGTTTCCAACGCCGACACCTACACCGTCACCCTGGCCGTGGTCACCCGGGTGCAGGCGGGTCCCGCCGGCGGCGGCTCGCGCATCTCCACGCGGGTGGAGGCACAGGCCCGCTCCCCCGGCGGGAGCGACCAGCCGGTGCGCTGCACATCCAACAACGTGCTGGAGCGCCGCATCCTGGAGATGCTGTCCGCCCGGTGAACCCCGCCGCCATCCTGCGCGAGGTCGCCCACCGGCCCTGGCCCCTCCCCCGCGGTCGGTGGGCGATGACCATGCGCTGGTTCGACCTGGCCTTCCTGCACTGGCCGGTCCCCGCCGCGGCGCTGCGCCCGCTCGTCCCGGCGCCGCTCGCGGTGGACACTTTCGAGGGGACCGCCTGGATCGGGGTGGTCCCCTTCCGCATGGACCAGGTACGCCTCCGCCTGGCGCCGGCGGTCCCCACCACCTCCGCCTTCCCGGAGATCAACGTGCGCACCTACGTGCGCTCGGCCGACCGGAGCGGGGTCTGGTTCTTCAGCCTGGACGCCGCCAGCCGCCTGGCCGTGCGCATGGCGCGCCTCCGGTACAACCTCCCCTACTTCGACGCCCGCATCGACACGGCGCCGTGGGGCGAGGGGGTGGAGTACCGCTCCCGCCGCACCCACCGCGGCGCCCTGTCCGTCGAGTTCACGGCGCGCTCCCGCCCCGCCGGCCCCGTCTTCCACGCCGCGCCGGGGACGCTGGAGCACTGGCTGGCCGAGCGCTACGCCCTGTTCACCGCCGACCGGCGCGGGCGCGTCTCGTCGGTGGACGTGCAGCACGCCCCCTGGCCGCTGCAGCGCGCCGAGGCCGAGGTGGAGCGCTGCACCCTGCTGGACGGGATGGGGATCCGCCTCCCCGACACCGCGCCGCTGGCCCACTTCGCCCGCAGCGTGGAGGTGCTGAGCTGGGGGCGTGTCCCCGTGCCTCCCACCACCTCCTGACCCACCTTTCCACCGGGCCGCGCGACTCGCGTGGAGGGCGGAGCATTTCCCCGCCACCCCCGCCGCCGTATCTTGTAGGCCGTTCCGAACCGAGGGCGCGCGGGCGACCGGCCCGGGCTCCACTACCCGAGAAGACCCATCCATGGCACAGACCGCCGGTTCCACCGTCGCGGAGATCCTCGGCGCCGACCCGCAGGCGCTCCTGGACAGCTGGCTGCAGGCGCAGCTCTCCGCCCCCACCGCCCGCACGGACCTGATCACCGAGTCCGAGCTGCGGCAGCAGTCCGGCGAGTTCCTGAACCTGCTCCGCAACGCGGCCCGGGGAGGCTCTCTCGACGTGCAGGCGCCGGAGTGGTCGCAGGTGCGGGAGCTGCTCGCCCGGGTGTCGCGCGGCCGCGCGCTGCAGGGCTTCTCCCCCTCGGAGACCGCCACCTTCGTCCTGTCGCTCAAGCAGCCGCTCTTCGCGCGGCTGCGCTCCGGGCTGGCCGGCGACCCCGAGCGGCTCATGGACGCCGTCTGGAGCGCCACCACGCTGCTGGACGGGCTGGCGCTGTACACCACCGAGCTCTTCCAGCAGAGCCGCGAGGACGTGATCTACCGGCAGCAGCAGGAGCTGCTGGAGCTTTCCACCCCCGTGGTCAAGCTGTGGGAGGGGGTGGTGGCGGTCCCGCTGATCGGCACGCTCGACAGCGCCCGCACCCAGGTGGTGATGGAGAACCTGCTGCAGCGCATCGTCGAGACCGGGGCCAGCATGGCCATCATCGACATCACCGGCGTCCCCACCGTGGACACGCTGGTGGCGCAGCACCTGATCAAGACCGTGGCCGCCGCCCGCCTGATGGGCGCCGAGTGCATCATCAGCGGGATCCGCCCGCAGATCGCGCAGACCATCGTCCACCTGGGAGTGGAGCTGCACGGCGCCTCGACCAAGGCCACCCTCGCCGACGCCATCGCCATGGCCCTCCGGGTGACCGGGTGGAAGGTGGTCCGGGCGGAGAAGCGCTGAGGCCCCGCGCATGGAACGGATCCCCATTCTCAAGATGGGCCGCTTCCTCCTGGTCACCATCCAGGTGGACATGCACGACCAGCTGGCCCTCGCCCTCCAGGACGACCTGACCTCGCAGATCGCCCGGACCGGCGCCCGCGGCGTCCTGATCGACATCTCCTCGCTGGAGATCGTGGACTCGTTCATCGGGCGCGTCCTGGCCAACATCGCCTCCATGTCGCGCATCCTGGACGCGGAAACGGTGGTGGTGGGGATGCAGCCGGCGGTCGCCATCACCCTGGTGGAGCTGGGGCTCTCCCTCCCGGGGGTGCGCACCGCCCTGAACGTGGAGCGGGGGATGGAGCTGCTGCACGCCTCGCTGCGGGCGGCGGAGCTGGAGGAGTACGACGGGGGCGGGGAAGAGGACGACGCGTTCGGCGGTCATGACGGTCTCTCGTAGCGACGTCCGCCCCATCCGCACCGAGGCCGAGGTGGTCGCCGCCCGCCAGGCGGTCCGGTCGTGGGCGGTCGAGATGAAGTTCTCCCTGATCGACCAGACCAAGCTGGTCACCGCGGCCAGCGAGCTGGCGCGCAACGCCCTGAACTACGGGGGCGGCGGCCAGATGCGGATGGAGATCCTGGAGCGCTCACCGCGCCAGGGGCTCCGCCTGACCTTCGAGGACCAGGGCCCCGGGATCGCGGACGTGGAGCAGGCGCTCCGCGACGGCTTCACCACCGGGTCGGGGATGGGGCTGGGGCTGGGCGGATCTCGCCGCCTGGTGGACGAGTTCGAGATCCATTCCGCGCCCGGCGAGGGGACGCGCGTCACCGTGGTGAAGTGGAGATGATGGAAGTGGACGTACGCTGCGGGTTCACGATCGGCGTCGGCGACGCCAGCGCCGTCGGGGAGGTCCGGAGGCGGCTCTCCACCCTCGCCCAGGAGATGGGGTTCGGCGAGACGGACGCCGGCCGGGTGGCGGTGGTGGCCACCGAGATGGCCGGCAACCTGGCCAAGCACGCGCGGGGCGGGGGGCAGATCCTGGCCCAGACCCGCATCCGCGACGAGCGCCCGGGGATCGAGATCCTGGCGCTGGACCGGGGGCCGGGGATCGCCAGCCTCCCCCAGGCGCTGCGCGACGGCTACTCCACCGCGGGGAGCCCCGGGACCGGGCTGGGGGCCATGTCGCGCATGGCCGACGACTTCGACATCCACTCCGTCGCCGGGGTGGGCACCGCGGTGCTCGCCCGCCTCTGGCCCCAGAGCTACGGCCGCCCCACCGTCCCCCCGCTGGAGGTGGGCGCGGTGCGGATCCCCCACCCCGGGGAAACGGCGTGCGGCGACGCCTGGGCCTGGCACCCCCGTCCGCAGGGCGGGCTGGTCGTGGTGGCCGACGGGCTGGGGCACGGCCCGGGCGCGGCGGAAGCTTCCAGCGAGGCGGTGCGCGTCTTCCGCGAGCACCCCGACCTGGCTCCCACCGAGATGCTCCGCCGCATGCACGACGCCCTGCGCCCCACCCGCGGCGCCGCGGTGGCGGTGGTGGAGCTGGACGTGGAGCGGGGCGAGATCCGCTTCGCCGGGACGGGGAACATCTCCGGGGCGGTGGTGACCCCGGCCACCTCGCAGAGCATGGTGTCGCACAGCGGGATCGTGGGGCACCAGATGCCGCGCGCGCAGGAGTTCGTCTACTCCTGGCCCGAGGGGGCGCTGGTGATCCTCCACTCCGACGGGATCGGCACCCGCTGGACGCTGGAGCGCTACCCCGGGCTGATCTCCCGCGACGCCTCGCTGGTGGCGGGGGTCCTGTACCGCGACTACAGCCGCGAGAACGACGACGCCACCGTGGTGGCGGCGCGCCGCCCCCTGCGCCCGTGAACCACGCACTCCTGGAAGTGGGGCTCCAGCGGGAGCAGGACGTGGTGCTGGCCCGCCAGTACGCGCGCCAGGTGGCGGAGCGGCTCGGGTTCGAGGGGCAGGACGCCACCCGGATC
>JAFAYN010000309.1 GCA_019240375.1 Gemmatimonadota bacterium | reverse complement strand
GGAACTGCCGGTCGTGGTCCACCAGGGAGACCAGGGCGACCGGGGCGTTCAGCAGCCGGCTCGCGAGGCGTGTGAGCCGGTCGAAGACACCTTCCGGCAGGGTGTCGAGCAGCCGGGTCCGTACTAGGGCGGTGAGACGATCGCGGTCATGAACCGCTTTTGACACATCGTTGTGCATGCTGCCTGCGCGGGACGTACAGGAACGAGGGCCGGATGGCTCCGTCGCTGACTGCACGTTGCGAACCAACCGGGCCAGGCCATGTAGTCGGCGGAGACGACGTGCGGCGGCGTGTCCCGAAGGGGACGCGCCGCCGCGTGGAGCGACCCCGCGTGACCGCTAAGAGGCGCGGGAGAGCGACTGCGCCGCGATCGGGCGGTACACGCTGGTGAGGGCCCCCGGGACCCGCTCGAACCCGTCGCTCACCCCGATCACCGTCTCGGAGCCGCCCAGGAAAAGGTACCCGTCCGGGGCGACGTGGCGGCGCATCCGGTCCAGGACGTCGCGCTTGGTCTCCAGGTCGAAGTAGATCAGCACGTTGCGGCACAGGACCAGGTCGAAGGTCCCGTAGTGGACGAAGCTTTCCAGCAGGTTGGCCTCGCGGAAGGTGACCGACCGGCGCAGCGCGGGGCTGATCCGCCAGTCGTCGCCCTCCTTGGCGAAGTGCTTCATCAGCATCTGGATGGGGAGGCCGCGCTGGACCTCGAAGTGGCTGTACACCCCTTCGCGGGCGCGCTGGAGCGCCGCCGCCGAGTAGTCGGTCCCGACGATCTCCACCTGCCACCCCGCCAGCAGGGGGTGCGCGGCCACCGTCATGGCGACGGAGTACGGCTCCTGCCCGGTGGAGGCCGCCGCGCACCAGATCCGCAGCCGGCGGGAGTGCTGGCGGGCGCGGGCCAGCTCGGGGAGGATCCGCTCGCGCAGCACCTCGAAGGGGGTGCCGTCGCGGAAGAAGAGCGACTCGTTGGTGGTCATCGCCTCGCACACCGCCTTGACCTCGGCGGAGCGGGGCGAGACGCGCAGCGCCTTCACCAGCGCCGCCAGGTCGGCGTAGCCGAGCGAAGCCGCCACCGGAGAAAGCCGGCTCTCGATCAGGTATTCCTTCCCCGCGGAAAGGGAAAGCCCGCTGTGCCGCTGCAGGAGCTGCTGCAGGAATGCGTAGTCGTTGGCCGGGATCATGAGGAGGTTCGGCAAAGGGCTTCGATGTGCGCCGCGATTCGGTCGAGCGGCAGGACTGCGTCCGCGAGCCCGGCGTGTACCACCGCGCCGGGCATTCCCCACACCACGCTGCTGGCCTCGTCCTGGGCCACCACCCGTCCGCCGCGGGCGCGGACCTCGCGCACGCCGCGGCACCCGTCCTCGCCCATCCCGGTGAGCACGACGGCCAGGACCGAGCCCCCGTACACGGAGGCCAGCGAGCGCATCATCGGGTCGGCGGCCGGCCGGCAGTGGTTTTCCGGCGGGCCCTGGTCGAGACGGAAGATCGGCTCGCGCTCGCGGGTCATCACCGTCAGGTGGAAGTCGCCGGGCGCGACGTAGATGTGCCCGGGGAGCACCGGCTCGCCGGAGGCCGCCTCGCGGCAGGGGCGGCCGGTCTCGCGCTGGAGCCGCTCGGCGAGGGCGGCGGTGAACGACGCCGGCATGTGCTGCGTGATCACGATCGGCAGGGAGAACCCGGCCGAGATCCCGCGCAGCAGGGTGGAGAGCGCGTTCGGCCCCCCGGTGCTGGAGGCGATGGCGACTACCCGCGGGGTGTCGCCCCGGTGGTCTCCCACGCCCAGCGGGAGCGCCGCCGCCGGGGCGGAGCGCCGCTCCTGGGCGGGAACCGGCGAGGGGGCCGGGAGCGGGGACTTCCCCCCGCGGCGGGCCAGCGCCCGGACCTTCCCCACCAGCTCGCGGGAGATGGCGTCGATCCCCAGCGCGCCGCGGGCGGAGGGCTTGGGGATGAAGTCGGCCGCCCCCAGCGCGAGCGCGGACATGGTCACCTGCGCCCCCTTCTGCGTGAGGCTGCTCGCCATGAGGACGCGCACCTGCGGGTTCCCGGCCAGGATCTGCGGCAGGGCGGTCAGCCCGTCCATCTCCGGCATCTCCACGTCCAGGAGGACCACGTCCACCTCGCGGTGGCGCAGCAGGTCGATGGCGCTCCGCCCGTTGGGGGCCGAGGCCACCACCCGCATGTCGGACTCGGCGTCGATGATCCTCCCCAGCATCCCGCGGATCACCGTGGAGTCGTCCACGATCATGACGCGGATCTGGGACCCGGTCATGATCATACCGCGATCCCGATCCCGGTCAGCTTCCCGGAGACGATCTCGGCGCTGAAGGGCTTCATGATGTATTCGTCCGCGCCCAGCTCCAGCGCCTGCGAGATCTTGTCGAACGAGGAGTGGGTGGTGCACATGATCACCGGCGGCTGGGCCAGGTGGACGTTCCGGCGCAGCTCTCCCAGGAATGTGAGCCCGTCCATCACCGGCATGTCGATGTCCAGCAGGATGGCATCCACGCCGCCCCATTCCTGGCAGTAGTGGAGCGCCATCTCTCCGTTCTCGGCCTCGTCCACTTCGAACCCGAGCGGCTCCAGGATCCGGCGGATGGCGGCGCGGATGGTCCGGGAGTCGTCGACCACCAGGATCTTCTTCATGGTGCCCTCGTACGGCGTGGGACTTCAGGGGGACTACGCCTGCGCGCGACGTCCCGGGATCTGTGGAATTATCGACGCGCGGGGCCCCCGTCTTGAGCCCGGAACGCCGGGAACGGCGCGAATCCGCGCCGGAAACAAACGGCGCCGGAGGAAGCACTGTGCTCCCTCCGGCGCCGGGTACGTCGGGGTGGAAAACCGGTCAGATGCGGAAGGCGCCGACCAGCTCCTCCAGCTCCGAGGCGACCACCGCGAGCTGGTCGCTCACGGCGCGGGCCTGTCCGGCGCCGTCCGCCGTCTCGTTGGCGACCTGGCTGACGCCGGTGATGCTGCGGGCGACCTCTTCGGTCCCCTTGGCCGCCTCGTTGACGTTGCGGGCGATCTCGCCCGTGGCCGCGCTCTGCTCCTCCACCGCTGCGGCGATGCTGGTGCTCACCGTGTTGATCCGCTCGATGATCTGGCTGATCTCGCGGATCCCCACCACCGCGGTCCCGGTGTTGTCCTGCACGCCCTTGATCTTCGCGGCGATCTCGTCGGTGGCCTTGGCCGTCTGGCTGGCGAGCTGCTTGACCTCGTTGGCGACCACGGCGAAGCCCTTGCCTGCCTCACCGGCGCGAGCGGCCTCGATGGTGGCGTTGAGGGCGAGGAGGTTGGTCTGCTGGGCGATGCTGGTGATCACCTTCACGACCTCGCCGATCTCCTCGCTGCTGCTCCCCAGCTCGTCCATCAGCCGCACCGTCTGCTCGCCGCGGGCGGCGGCGTCCTGGGCGACGCGCAGCGCCTCCTGGAGCTGCCGCGAGATCTCGCGGATGGAACCGGACATCTGCTCGGCGGCGACGGCGACGGTCTGCACGTTGACGCCTGCCTGTTCGCTCGCCGCGCCCACCGCCTGCGACTGGCGGCTGGTCTCCTCGGCCGCCGACGAGAGCGCCTGGCTGGCGCCGCGGATCTGCGACGAGGTGGACGCCACCGTGGCGGAGGCGTCGCGGACCCGGCCCAGGGTACCGCGGAGCGATTCGATGGTGCGGTTCAGGCTGTCGCGCATCGCGGCGAAGTCGCCGCGGTACTCCCCTTCCATCTCGCGGGTGAAGTCGCCGTCGGCAAGGCGGTGCAGCACCGCGCTGCTCTCCCGGACCGGGCGGACGGTGGCCTCGAGCATGGCGTTGATCCCGCGGATCACCTCGGCGTACGCGCCGCGGAAGCGCTCCGCCGTCCCGCGCCGGGACAGGTCGCCGTCGCCGGCAGCCACGATCAGCACGTTGGTCTCGGCGACCACGCCGCGCAGCGTGTCCCCGACCGCGAGGACGTTGCGGGAAAGGACGTCGCGCTCGGAGCGCGGGGTGACGGTGACGTCCAGGTCGCCCTGGGCCAGCTTCCCGGCCGCCTGGGCGATCCCGCGGATGTACTCCACCGTCCCGCGGAAGGCGTCGGCCAGGCGCCCCAGCTCGTCGCCGGAGTGGAAGTCGATGCGCTGCTCGATGTCGCCCTCGGCGATCCGGTTGGCGGCGTCCACCACCACCCCCAGCGGGCGGGTGATGGCGCGCGACACCCACCCCGCGATCCCCAGCGCGAGCACCACGGCGAGCACCGTCATCAGCACCAGGAGCCGGTCGATGGCCCGCAGGGGAGCCAGCGCCTCGTCCGCGGGGATCTGCACGGCGAGCAGCCACCCCTGCGGGGTGACGCGCGTGATCCCCATCCACTCGCGGCCGCCCTCGGCGAAGCGCACCACGGTGCTGTCGCCCGCGCACGCCTTCGCGATCAGCGGGTGGTCGCCCCGCGGCGCCTGCGCCTTCACCAGCGCCTCGTCGGGGTGGGCCATCACCTTGTTCTGGTCGTCTACCAGCCAGGCGTACCCTTCCTCCCCGACCCGGACCCCGTTCACCGTCTTCGCCACCTCGGTCAGCGCGAGCGTGGCCTGCAGGACGCCGATGATCTCGTTCCCCTCCACGATGCGGGTGGAAACGGCCAGCGACGGCTTCCCCGTGCTGCGCGAGACCATCGTCTGGTAGGCGACCTCCTTCCCCTGGACGATCTGCTGGAACCACGCCCGGTCCGGGTATTCGCCCATCTTGGCGGTGTCCGTGCGCGCCACGTCGGTCGCCCCCGTGTCGGTGGCGTGCAGGAGGGAGAAGTTCGGCCGGGTGGAGGCCACGGCGACGAGCGCCGGGCGCATCGCCGCGCCGTCCATCGCCACCACCTCGGGGAGGTGGGCGGTGGCGCGGACCACCTGGACGCTCTGGTCCACGTAGGCGTCCAGCCGCACGGCGGCCCCGTCCAGCCGCTGCGCCAGCTCGATGCGGGTGGCGGTGTCCAGGTCGGCGTGGATCCGCTGGCGCAGCACCAGCGTCAGCAGCGCGAGGGGGACGATCCCCGCCACCAGCAGCGCCGCCGACAGCTTCCAGGAAAGGCGCTCCCGGAAGCGCCCCAGGAGGGAGGTCTTCGAATCGTTGGTCATCGGTCTACCAGGCCGTCTGGATGCTCATCTGGATCAGGTTGCCGTCGGGGAGGATCCCCCCGTACGTGCGCCGGGTCACGTTGCTCTGCAGCCGCACCGCGCTCCCGGACAGGTAGTAGTTGAGGCCGAGGGTGTAGTCGCGCTCCAGCACGTTGGACGCGGCGGTCTCCTTGTGGAGGTCGCGGTCCCACGAATCGTAGCGGCCGGCGAGCTCCACGGTCCCGCGGCGCACGGCGGCCAGCCCGTAATAGCCCAGGCGGTCGACCGAGCCGTCCCACCCGCGCATCACCTCCGACTGGAGGGTGAGCGGCCCGCGCAGGAACACCAGGTCTGCGCCCAGGCGGTGGCGGCGCGGGTTCTCCTTGCTGTCGGCCCCGCTCCACGTGCCGGAGGTCCCGAGCTGGAGCCCCGGGATCCCGGACTTCAGCGTCAACCGGCCGGCGACCACCTTCTGCGGGTTCCCGTCGACCGTGTTCTGGTTCTCGCCCGCCCCGTTGAACAAGCCGAGCGACAGGGTCACGTCGCGCGAGAGCGGACCGGTGCCCATCACCCCCATCTCGCGCGCCACGCCGTACTTGCCGTCGTTGACCATGAGCGAGCGGTCCATCATCGGGAGCTTCCCGCTCCCCAGAGCGAACCCCTCGTAGCCGAGCGGGAGCTTCATCTGCCCGGCGTCCACGGTGATCCCCACCACGTTCAGGGAGACGAAGGCGTCCTGCAGGATCAGCGACGCCTGGCTGACGCGGTCATCGGTCACCACCTTGCTCCCGCCCACCGAGTCGTAGGTGGTGGTCAGCTTCAGCGCCTTGGCGGGGTCCACCATCAGCGTCCAGCGCGCCTTCGGGGTGATGTCGCCGTTGAAGCGCATCTCGGCACGCCGCAGCCGGAAGGTGCGCTCGGCGCGGTTGCTCCCGTCCACGTACCAGGCCTGCACCACGCCGCCGAAGCGCACGGCCCCCGTCCCCACCTCGATGGCGCGGACGGCGGGAGCCGCGGGAGCCGCGGCGGGCTTCTTCGCGGTGGAGTCGGACCGGGGAGCTTCGCTCCGGACGGGGGGAGCCGCGGGCGCCGCGACGGCGGCCACCACGGGAGCGGCGGCCGGGGCCGGAGCCGCAACCACGCTTGCCACCGGGGGCGCCACGCGCGTGGTGGTGTCGGGCTTCGGCTCGGGCTTCGGCTCGGGCTTCGGCTCGGGCTTCGGCGCCGCCATCGCGACGCGCACCGGCTCGCCGAGGAGCGCCGGGGGCACCGGGGCCGGGGCGGGCGCGGCGGGCGTCGTGGCCACGGGCGCGTGGGTTTCCGTCCGCCGCACGGCCGGCTTCTTCGCGACCGCGACGGGAGCGGACTCCCGGGCCGGACGGGCCGCGGGCGCGGGGCGGCGGGGCTCTTCCACCCGCGCGGGCCGCAGCGAGCGGGAGCGGGGAGGCCGGACCCGGAACACCTGGCCCTCCTGGGCGTGCGCTTCGGGGGCTACGGCGAAGGCGGTCATGGCCGCCATGAGGACCAACCAGCGGTTGTTCATCGGAATACCTTCCTGGGAAATCGCGACGTGGGAGGGAGCACCCACGTCGGGGCGGCCTGGACGGCCAGCCCGGGACCCCGGATGCTGGATTTCAGTGTCGGCGCGAGCGGGAGAAACTTGAACGGGAGGGCGCGCACGTCCCGCCAGCATCGACCCGCCGCGGCGGACCCGGTCGGCTTGAAATCGCCCTCCCCGCCTCCTACCTTCAACAAGGCTTGTCCGCACCACCGGGTCACCCCCTCGAGGACGTCCAGATGAACCGGACCCACCTCCTGCGCTCCGTCGCCCTCGCCGCGGCGGCGGCGGCAGTCGCCTCATGGACGGTGCTCCGGGCCGATCGCCCCGAAAGCTCCCTGGAGCGGATCCGCCGGGAGGGGGTGGTCAGGATCGGCTACGCTCCGGAGCCCCCCTTCGCCTTCCGCACGGCCGACGGCCGGGTGACCGGCGAGAGCCCGGAGATCGCGCGCGCGGTGTTCCGCAGGCTGGGGGTGACGCGCATCCGGTGGGTGCAGACCGAGTTCAGGTCGCTCATCCCCGAGCTGAAGACCGGGAGGTTCGACGTGATC
>JAFAYN010000538.1 GCA_019240375.1 Gemmatimonadota bacterium | reverse complement strand
GCCGTAGGGGAACCTGCGGCTGGATCACCTCCTTTCTGGAGCCAACCGAGTAAGTCCTTCGGGACCGAAAAGGCTCACAGGTCGACCCCACAGACATCCAGATCCCGGTTTCCGGGCCTGTAGCTCAGTTGGTTAGAGCGCACGCCTGATAAGCGTGAGGTCGGCCGTTCGAATCGGCCCAGGCCCACTCTCGGAAGTTAAAGCCCTGGTATCACTTCGGTGATGCCAGGGCTTTGCTTTTGCTACCGGTTCGAGTGGGACCACCCCGGCGCGCGCCGGGTACTGCACGCGGGGAGCATCCATGCGCTCTCCCCCGGCAGAGTTCACCCCGTTACGGAACGCATGCGATGCGCATCCTTCTTCCTCTTTTCTTCGCTCTCGCCATCGGCGGCGCTCCGTCGCTCACGGCGCAGGAACCCTCGCTGGGGCTGAACGTGCAGCCGCCGTCCGCGAGCCAGACGGCCACCATGCTGGGGCGCGTCCGCGACCTGGACGTCCACTACGTCCGCGCGTCCTGGTGGGCCTGGACGAAGCCGGCCGACTGGACCTGGTATCCACGCTTCAAGGCCGCCGGGATCGAGGTCCTCCCGCTGGTCTACGCCGGGCCGGGGACCCCGGCCACTGCGGGAGCCCGGATCGCCGCGCGCTACCGGACGCTCTTCAATGCCTACGGACACTTCCCGTACGTGCAGCTGGACAACGAGGTGGACGGCGACGGCCCCTTCGCCGTGAAGGGGGGGAACCCTTACCAGCAGGGGCGGAAGTGGGGCGAGCAGATGCGGATCGCCGCCCGGCTGATCCACGCCTTCGATCCCGGCGCGAAGATCGTGACCGCCGGGGTGGCATGGAATCGCGAAGGGGTGCGCGACTGGGTGCGCGGGGTGGTGAGCGTGGGCGGGTTCGACGTGCTCGCCATCCACCCGTACGGGATCGGGTGCGCGGGGGAGCCGCTGTCCCGGTACCAGGCGGTGCGCGATCAGGGGTGGAAGGGGCCGATCTGGGCGACCGAGGTGGGGGTCAGCCAGGCGCAGGCCCGGTACATCCGCCGGGACGCCGACGCCTTCCAGGCCGAGCAGATGCGGCGCTGCCTGCGCGAGGATCCGTCCCGGCTGGGATATCAGCGCCTCTACTGGTTCCAGCTCACGCCGGACGGCGAGGGGTGGGGGATCCTGCGCAGGGACGGCACGCCGCGTCCCGCCTACACCTGGCTCCGCTCCCGGGGCGGCTGAAGCCGTTCGAGTGCTCGCGAGGAAACACCGAAGGCCGCGCTTCCCCGGAGGCGTGGCCTTCTTCTTTCCGTGCCCCTCCGACGTAAAGGGTTTGCGGATGCTTTGGAAATCAACAGACGGATGTTAGTATTAGCGCCGTTTGTACGGAGAGGGTGCGGTAAACATATGTCGGAACAGCTCCTGCCGGATGCGGCTGCTTGTTCCATGGAAGAGCAACAGGGCTCCCCTGGGACTCCCGGGGTGCTGGAAAGGTCCGCATGTTCGAGCAAGCTCTCCTGTCGGTGGTGGTCCCCTGCTACAACGAGGAGGCGGTGCTCCTGCAGACGCACGGGCGTCTGAGCGGGGTCCTCTCCCAGCTGCGGGACCTGGAGTGCGAGATCGTGTACGTCGACGACGGGAGCTCCGACCACACCGCCGTCCTGCTCCAGCAGCTCCAGGCGCAGGACCGCTCGGTGCGGGTCGTGCGCTTTTCCCGCAACTTCGGGCACCAGGTGGCGGTGAGCGCGGGGATCGACCACACCGCGGGTGACGCCGTCGTGCTGATCGACGCGGACCTGCAGGACCCCCCGGAGCTGATCCTGGAGATGGTGGAGCGCTGGCGCGAGGGGTACCACGTGGTGTACGGCGTCCGGACCGACCGCCCCGGCGAATCCACCTTCAAGCTGGCGACGGCCAAGCTCTTCTACCGGCTGATGAACCGGCTGAGCGACACCGAGATCCCCCTCGACACCGGTGACTTCCGCCTGATGGACCGCAGGGTGGTGGCGGCGCTCCAGTCGATGCCCGAGCGCGACCGCTTCGTGCGGGGGATGGTGAGCTGGGTCGGCTTCCGGCAGCTCGCGCTCCCGTACCAGCGCCAGGCGCGCGCGGCGGGGGAGAGCAAGTACCCGCTCTTCAAGATGCTCCGCTTCGCCCTGGACGGGGTCACCTCGTTCTCGGTCGCGCCGCTCCGCGCGGCCACCTGGCTGGGCTTCACCGTCTCGGGGCTGGCCGCGCTCGGGATCGTGTACGCGCTGGTGCTCCGGCTCTGGACCAGCATGTGGGTGACGGGGTGGACGCTGATGTTCATCGGGATGCTCTTTTTGGGCGGGGTGCAGCTCATCTGCCTC
>JAFAYN010000321.1 GCA_019240375.1 Gemmatimonadota bacterium | reverse complement strand
GGCGCGTACGACTTCCTCAACAAGGGGTGCAGCCGCGCCGAGCTGCTCGCGCGCGTGGGGGCGATGGCGCGGGTCAAGCGGAGCTACGACGAGACCTCGGCGCTGGCCCGCATCTCCGACATCCTGGTGCAGACGCTCGACCCGGCCGAGCTGGGGCGCCGCCTGGCGGAGCAGGTGCGAAGCTCGCTCCGCGCCGACGCGGCGCTCCTGGTGCTCCCCGGGAGCGCGGAGCACCCCGACGTGCGGGCCGGCGCGGGGATCGGGGTGGACGACCCGCGCTTCTACGTCCTGGCCGACCTCCTCTTCGACCGGTGCCAGCACGGCGAGGAGGGCGCCGTGGCGCAGGTCCTGGACGACGCTCCCGCGCTGGCCGAGCAGGTGGGGAGCCGCTTCCGCTGCGCCGCCGTCATCTGCATGCGCCGGCAGGGGAGCCGTCCCATGCTCCTGGCCGTCTTCGCCGACGCGGAGGGCGCCTTTCGCCACCCCGGCGACGCCCCGCTCCTGGGGCTCCTGGCGCGGCAGGCGACGCTGGCGCTGGACAACGCCCTCCTCCACACCGAGACGCGCAAGCAGGCGTGGGTGCTGGAGGAGCAGGCGTCCCGCCTGGAGCGGGCGCTGTCGGAGCGGTCGCGCTTCTTCGCCAGCATGAGCCACGAGCTGCGCACCCCCATCAACGCCATCCTGGGGTACGGACAGCTCCTCCTGGACGGTGTCTACGGCCCGCTGGCGCCGAAGCAGCAGGGGGCGGCGGACCGGCTGGTGGCCAGCTCGCGCCACCTCCTGGAACTGGTCAACGACGTGCTGGACATCTCCAAGCTGGAGGCGGGGAAGCTGGAGGTGCACCCCGAGCGGGTGGACCTCCCCCTCCTCCTGCGCGACGTGGCGACCTCGGTGGAGCTGCAGGCGCGGGAAAAGGGGCTGGAGCTGAAGGTGGAGACGCCCGGGGAGCTGGCGGTGGCGACCGACCCGGCGCGCGTCCGCCAGATCGTCCTAAACCTCCTGTCCAACGCGGTCAAGTTCACCGACCGGGGCGGGGTGCGGCTGACCATGGCGCCGGGGAGCGGCGGGACGCGCATCTGCGTGGCGGACACCGGCCCCGGGATCTCGCCCGAAGACCAGGAGCGCGTGTTCAACGAGTTCGAGCAGACCACCGTCGCTGCGTCGCGAGGGGGGACCGGGCTGGGGCTGGCGATCTCCCGGCGGCTGGCCGCGCTGCTGGGGGGGAGGCTCACCCTGGACAGCACGGTGGGGGTGGGATCGACCTTCACCCTGCACCTCCCGCTGCGCATTCCCCGCGCCCCGGAGGAGGGGGTGTAGCGGAAGCTCGGGCCGCCCCGTCGGTCCGCTTCCGACACCACCCGGGGGATCAGCGAAGCCGTTTCAGCGCCGGACCGAGCAGGTCGCGCAGGCGCGCTCCCGGTTTCCTCCCCTGCTGCCGGTGGGCGGTCCAGGCTTCCTTCCAGAATACCGGCTCGCTCACGGCAAGCTCCCGGGCGGCGCGCCAGAGGATGCGCCCCAGGTACAGCTCTTCGGGGTTGAGCAGACCGAGCCGGTTGGCCGTCATGTGGAGCTGGCTGGCGGCGACGGTCCAGCGCCCGGCGTCGTCCAGCTTCCGGATCTCACGGGCGAGCCGGCGGGCACCCACGGTGATCGCAGGCGGCCCCCCGGGTCCGCCGGTGCCGGCGCAGAGGGCCAGCTCATCCCGGAGCAGACGGGTGTAGGCGTCACGCTGGCGCTCGAAGGCCTCGTCCCCGCGCTCGGCGAAGCGCGCCAGCAGGTCGTGGGTGAAGATACGGCTGGCGTAGCTCAGCAGCTCGGTGAATTCCGCATCGTCTCTCGCGAACCCCCAGGCCTGGCGTACACACAGGCGGAACGCCCCCGACAGTCGCTGCCCCGCCGATGGGTCGGCGAGACCGGAGAGGAAGTGCAGGGCCTCTACGCTGGAGAGGGTGAAGAAGTCCAGCGAGTGCCGGAACAGTCGGGGGCCGCCGTACCGCTCCACCTCGAAGAGGGGCGGAAACTCCTCCAGGGTGTTGTCCGGGAACACCTCGTCCGCCACACCGCCCGAGAGCGGGTCGGAAGCCACGATCCCCCGGTTCTGCCGGCGGATCACCTCCTCGGCGACAGGCTCGCTCGAAGGCCGACGCTGGAAGAACTCCGCCGCCGCCCGCCTGACCCTCGCGTCCACGCTGCCCGCCCGGCCGTGACCGGGCTTCAGCCGCAGCCGCACGTGGGGACCGCCCAGGTTGTAGCGCACGAAGTAGAAGCTGCCGATCTCACCCTCCCTCAGAAGATCCGCCACGGTGGGTCGGACCAGCTCCGTCACGAGCCGGTCCCGGTCCGCGTGGTAGAAGAGGTGGTAGGCGCGCCACTCGGCCGGGTCCGGGGGGGGCGTTCGCCCCTTCCCTACGCCGCGTGCAGCAGCAGGTTGCGTTGCCATGCGTAGAGGATCAGTGGGATGTGGTGCATGACGGGCTGGCCCAGCTGCGCCAGGGTGAAGTGGTTGATCTCGCGGAGGAGCGCCCGCTGCTGGCCGGGCGTGCGTCCGTCCCCGGCGAGCACGATCTCCACCAGCCGCCTGGCCGGAGGCCATGCCGGAGTCTCGTCCCAGAGACGGGTGAAGACCTCCCGGTTCCGCTCGCCCACCACCGTGGGGAGTGTGGCGAGGACCTGCGCCTCGTCGGCCTCGAGCCTCTCCTCCAGGTGGACCAGCAGCGTCTTCGCGTGGTGTCTCCAGAACTCCGCCGGGTCCGCGCCGGCCCGGG
>JAFAYN010000256.1 GCA_019240375.1 Gemmatimonadota bacterium | reverse complement strand
AACTGCGCCGCGGCGTTGGGCGTCCCTCCCCTCCACATGCTGGCTCCGCACCTGGGGCTGGCACGCATGGAAACTGAGGAGGAGACCGCGGAGCGGGTGAAGGCGCATCTGGAAGCCGGTGAGCCCTGCTTGCTGATCCTGGACAACGTAGAGGGTGCAAGCCAGTGGAAGGACAGAAACTGGGTGCAGGTACTCCCCACGGGAAATTGTCGGCGACTGATCACGACTCGTGCTGGGTGGTTGCCCGGTGTGAAGATGTATCCGCTCTCGCGGCTTACGACTGAGGACGGTCTGCGGCTGCTAGGGAAGTACCGGCCGGACGTGGATCAGCACCGGGAAACCGTTGAGGACGTAGTGGAGTGGTTCGACGGTCTAGCCGTGGGATTGACGGTCGTGGGAGTGTACATGGAACTCCACCCGGATCTCTCCTGGGAGCGGTATGTGCAGAGCTTGCAGATGAAGGGACTGGGGACCGTACGTCGGACGGAAGACGAGGTGGGTGGTCTTCCGCAATACGAGGAGCGGGTGGATGCGGTCTTTGATGACCTGCTGGAATCTCTACCCGTAGCGGAGCGTCGGGTGGTCGAGTATGCCGCTCTGTTGCCGGAAGACAACGTGTACAGGTTGTGGTTGGCAGATCTGCTTAGCGTTGATCGGGAGATCGAGCTACCGGAAGCTCCCGGCTATGAAGATCAGGCTGAAGATGCAGTGATACAGCGGCTGATCGACCGGCAGCTCCTGCGCGGGCGCGGTGAGGAGGAGTTCGTGCTCGGTCTGCATCGGGTGTTGAGGCGTCGGGTTCGGGAGCGATTGGAGGAAGAAGAGAGATCCGGAGGGCTCATCGACCGAGTGGTGGAGATGGCGGAGCGGCGTGGGATGCGCTCGCACGTTGCGGTGACAGAAACTACCCTGCGCACCGAGTTGACGCCGCTGCTGCTATTGAGCGAGGAGTTAGAAGAACTGGGGCGCGTTGAGGTAGCAGTGAGCCTGGCAAATTGGATTTCAAAGCCCCTTCAAGAATTGGGTCGGTATCGTGAGGGGCGAACTCTGCTGGAGCATCTTGCCACCTTGCACGGAGACAGCCTGCCTAGGCCAGCGGTTGCGACTCTGTATTCCAATCTGGCGCTGATCCTCAAAGACCTGGGGGAGTTGGCCGAGGCACGGCGGCGGATGGAGCGTGTGATCGAAATCGATGGGGAGCACTTCTCGCCCAATCACCCCACGCTTGCAACGAACTACTCCAACCTGGCGACGATCCTCAGAGACCTCGGGGAGCTGGCTGATGCACGGCGGCGGATGGAGCGTGCGATCGAAATCGGTGAGCAGCACTTCTCGCCCAATCACCCCACGCTGGCGACGAGCTACTCCAACCTGGCGCTGATCCTCAGAGACCTGGGGGAGTTGGCTGAGGCACGGCGGCGGATGGAGCGTGCGATCGAAATCGAGGAGGAGCACTTCTCGCCCAATCACCCCACGCTGGCGACGAGCTACTCCAACTTGGCGCTGGTCCTCCAAGACCTGGGGGAGTTGGCTGAGGCACGGCGGCGGATGGAGCGTGCGATCGAAATCGATGAGCAGCACTTCTCGCCCAATCACCCCACGCTGGCGACGAGCTATAATAATCTTGGGCACATTGAACTTGCCGATGGCCGCTCGGAGCAGGCCTGTGTACTCTTTCGTCGGGCAAAAGTCATCCTGGAGAAGCATTTCACGCCGAATCACCCTCACATTCAAATTGTTTCCAGGACGATAGATGCGGTATGCGGAAAGCCCCGCAAAGGTACCCACGAAGAATAGAAGGAACATCGGTAGGTAAATAGCTCACTCCACAAGCGGAGGATTCCGATGGATCCAGTGACCCTCGCGACCATTACATCCGGTGTGGCGGTTCTCGCCTCCGAATCCGCTAAAGGTCTTGCCGGAGAGGCGGGTAAGGACACCTGGACCCGCATCAAGTCATTATTAAGGTGGGGCAAGGATCCCGCGCCGGCTGAGCTTGCACCTGCCATCGCACAGCAGCTTGCAAAGGATGAGCAGGCCGCACGCAGGATCGTGGAGCTTCTCCAGGAGCATGCCGGCGAGAGGACGAGCATTGCTGGTGCTATTGTAGGCAACGTGAACGCGGAGAAGCTGATCGTAATTACGGGACAGACTGTGGCTGGTGACTTCAACATCACCATGTGACCAGAGTCTAAGTCCTGCAGCGTCCCGTCTACGGTCTCTTCCCTGAGCCAGGTGCACCCGTATGCATCCCTCACTCGGTCTGGAATCGGGCACAGTCCGGGTGGTGCCCTACGATGCCACCTGGGCGGCGCTCTTCGCGGCCGAGGCGGCCCGGATCACGGAGGCGCTGACTCCGCTCCCCGTCCGGCTGGAGCACACGGGGAGCACCAGCGTTCCCGGCCTCGCCGCCAAGCCGATCATCGACATCCTGGCCGGGCGTCTGGCGGGAGAGCCCGTGGCTCCCTACGTCGAAGCGCTCGTCCGGGCCGGGTACGACCACCGGGGAGAGCAGGGGATCCCCGGGCGGGAGTTCTTCCGTCGCGGAACTCCACGCTCCTACCACGTGCACATGGTGGAGGTCGAGAGCGCATTCTGGCGGGATCACCTCCGGTTCCGTGACCTCCTCCGGGCGGATGCTTCCGTGGCCGCGGCCTACGGGAAGCTGAAGGAGGAACTTGCCGAACGCTTCCCTCGTGACCGGGAGGCGTACACAGAGGGTAAAGGGCCGTTCGTCCTGGAGGTCCTCCGACGCACATGATCAGCCACGCCACGGCCCGTGCGAGGGCGTATGAGACGATCAACCGGCCGGACCCGTATTGGCCGGATCGTCCCGAGATGGTGATCCTGGACCGGCTCACCATCGAGAAGCCGTACGGCTGGGTCTTCTTCTACGACTCTGCACGCTACCTCGAGACGGGTTCCATTTCTGATGCACTCGCCGGGAATGCACCGGTGCTGGTCACCGCCGACCGTGGGGAGGTGCACGTCATCGGGACTGCACACTCCGTCGAGCACTACCTGCAGGCATTTGAGCGCACGGGGAGCGTACATCTGCAGCCGCGCCGCTGAACGGCACCCTCTATTTCCGGGTGCCCTGCCTGATGGGAGGGTTACAAGGTAAGGCTGGAGCAACCAGTCTTGGCCTCGCACTTCGACACACCGGGGTGCACGACCATTTCGCATGAGAAGCGATCACTGCATCGTCACCTCCCTGCCTCTCGACCAGCTCTGGACCGACCGTGGAGGTCTCCCTGCCCGACGTGTCCAGCCCCTGGGCCTGGACGCTAGAGCGAAAGCCGGATCAGTTTGGATGGGCAGCATAGCCACAATGAGCGAACCAGCCGCGGGCATCGGCGGCCGTGATCTGCTCAATGACAGCCGCCAGTGCTTCCTCCAGAGCCTCCTTAGTGCGTGCTGCGGCCGTACGCAGCAGCGTCTTCAACTTACTCCAGCACAGTTCGATCGGGTTAAACTCCGGCGAGTAAGGAGGCAGGTAGAGGAGGCGGCATCCCGCTGCCGTAATCGCTTCGTGGACCTCACGTGCTTTATGCGCTGAGAGGTTGTCCATCACTACCACCTGCCCGGGCCGCAGCACCGGCACCAGCACCTGACGTACAAAGGCAAGGAAGACGTCCTTGTCAGTGGCGGCCTCAATGGACATGCAGGCGACCAGCCCCTCCAGGCTCAAGCCCCCCAGCACCGTCAGTTGCTTCCAATGCCCGCCCGGCACCCGTCCGAAGGCGCGCTGCCCGAGGGGAGAGCGCGCATCCCGGCGCACCATGCTGGTGGTGATCCCCGTCTCGTCGATCCAGACGTAGTCCTCCAGGCGAATCTGCTTCGTCTCAGCCTGGAAGGAGGCACGCTCCTCGACCACGTCGGCTCGGCTCTGCTCGCTCGCCCGGAGCGTCTTTTTTCTTCCTCGTCAGACCCAACTGCGCCAGCAGGCGCCGCACCGAGGAGTAGCTGATGGACTCGTCTGTCTCCTCCTGGTAGCGCACCTGGAGTTCGGCGATCGTGCGATCCGTCTGCTCCTCATAGACCCGCTGCAGCACGGTCGCATCGAAGTGCGCAGCCACGCCTCCGCCATGCGGCTTGGCGCAGCTGCGTTGCTCCTCCTTCCATTGCTTCTGCCAGTTGTAGAGCGTGGCCGGGCTGATCTCGAACTGCTGGGCGATCTCCTCGCGCTTCAGCGGCGACTTCTCCAGTGCATGCAGCACGCGCTCACGCAGATCCGACGAGTAGGGCTCAGGCATGGTGGCTCACCTCCTGAAGGGGTCCCCTCTCCGCACCTGCAAGCTCTAAACCCACTCGACCTTCGCTCTATCGTGAGCCTCATGCGCGCGGGTACGGTCCGGTTCGTTCGCGCCGACGTAGGTTGCCCGCTGGAGTGGATCCCGGAAGAGACGCGCTTCGCCTTCTGGAAAGCCGAGGTACGCGGCCGAGTGGTGGACGCGGTGCTGCCGTCCTTCCGCCTGGAAGACTTCCCGGGAGAACGCTGCTACCTCGCTTCCGAGTGGCAGGTAGAGGAGTACCCGCCCGTCGTTCTGGTCGAGCATCATCACTGACGCCGTTCGGTCCGAGGAAAAGATCGTGGATCCGTATGTTTGGGGAGATTCGTGAGTGAAGCGATAGAAAGCGGTGAGGTCTGGCCGAAGATCCTGTTCGTCTGCAGCGTGAACAAGCTGCGGAGCCGCACGGCCGAGGAGATGTTCCGCGGGATGCAGGGCTTCTACGTGCGCTCGCGAGGCACCGAGCCCGACGCGCGGGTACGCGTGACGGCGGGCGACATCGGGTGGGCCGATGTCGTTTTCGTGATGGAGAAGCGCCACCGCGACCGGCTCCGGCAGAAGTATCGCCAGGAGTGCGAGCGGAAGCGGATCGTGGTCCTGCACGTCCCGGACGACTACGACTTCATGGACCCGGAGCTCGTGGAACTGCTCAAACAGCGTCTCGGGCAGCACCTCTCGGTCCCTGCATGGGATGCGGACGGTTGACTTCTCTCACCATCCGCTCCCTGCTTCCTCCGCCCTGGCCGGCTCTCGCGCCCCTCGTGGACGAGAGCCGGCGGGAAGGCTTCTCCTTCCTCGTCCGCCTGAGGGCCGATTTCGAGAACGGGAGCAATCGCTTCGATGCCGCGGGCGAGGCCCTGCTCGGTGGCTGGTGCGGGGAAGCGCTGGTCGCCGTGGGCGGCCTCAACCGCGATCCCTACGCTCCGGAGCCGCGCGTCGGCCGGCTGCGCCACCTGTACGTGGCGCACGCCTTCCGGGGGAGGGGAGTCGGGCGGGCGCTCGTAGAGGCACTGGTCTCCGCGGCGGCTACGCACTATGATGTGCTCCGGCTCCGGACGGACACGCCGGACGCCGCGCGCTTCTACGAGGCGCTGGGCTTCGTCCCGGTGGCGGAGCGCCACGCCACGCACCGGCTGGTGCTCGTCCGCCCTCCCACAGCCTGACGGGCGCGCCGCAGACGACGTGCGGTCGGGGAGTCACGGTCCGGTTCGGCCCATCACCAATGGCGGCAGCGGGTTCGACTCCCGCGAAACACCCAGGGCCCTCGGCGGGATGCGGAGGTTCGACTCCTCCGGTGGCTCCGCTCCCCGGCCTCTTCGCGTCGCACCAGCCCGTCCTGGGCCGCGTGCAGTCGACCATCGTCTTTCATCCCCGCCCTCCTCCCGGATCGAACATGCGACATCGACTGGTGCTCTTCGGGGCCGCGGTGGGCGCGGTGGCCGCGCTCCTGAACGGGCTGGTCGAGCTGGGGTGTGCGCCCCGGCCCGGCATCGTGCTGGTGGTGGCGGGCGCCTTCGGGGCGGGAGCTTCGTTCACCGCCGCCCTACAGTCGTATCTCACGGCCAGGCAGGGTTCCCGCCGCACCTGAGCCGGCCCCGCATCCCACCCTCCCGTCGGCACGCCCATGGAGCTCGTCTGGCCCGCCGCCCAGTACCTTCCCGGCTACGTCCACGCTCTCGAACAGGGCTGGTCCCCGGACAACCTCCGCCCCGAAGCCGCGCGGAGGAGCCCCAGGGCACGCACTCCTGCCGCCGGCCCACGGTGGCATACCTTCCGGTCCACCGCTCTTTTGCCCTTCTTCCCCCAAGGTCCCCATGCTCCGCAGCGTCATCGCCGTGCTGACCGGCTTCCTCCTCATCGGCGCCCTCTCCGTCGGGGCCGATGCGCTCCTTCTCCGCGCGCTGCCGACCGCGTTCGATGCGGCCGGCCGGGTGGACAGCGTCCCCGTGCTCCTGCTCATCATCGGCTACGTGGGGATCTTCGCCGTCTCGGGCTGCTACCTGGCGGCTCGCCTGGCGCCTCGTGCTCCCATGCGCCACGCGCTGATCCTTGGCGTGCTCGGGCTGCTCTTCAACGTGGCGGGGACCATTGCGCGCTGGGACTCGGCGCCCGCGTGGTACCACGTCGTCTCGCTCGTCCTGGTCCTCCCCTACGCCTGGGCCGGGGGCCGGATCCGGGAGGCCGAACTCGCGCGCGTGCAGGGAGTCCCGTCTATCCGGCTGGCCGTGTAGGTCGCGGAGGATGAGTTCGCGGTCACCTGCCGCCGTCGTCGCGGACTGGCAGGACGCACTCAACCGGGAAGACCACGACACCGTGCTCCGGCTCTCCGACCCGGACATCGAGATCGTCGGTCCGCGGGGCTCCGGGTTCGGCCTGGATCTGCTCCGGCAGTGGCTCGGTCACACCCGGGTACAGCTGCATCCGCAGCGGGTTTTCGCCCGCGACGACACGGTGGTCGTGGCCCAGCACGGAGTCTGGCGTTCGCCCGAGACCGGAGCCGTTGCGGGAGAGGCCGACGTGGCTTCGGTGTTCCGCATCCGGGAGAGCCGCGTGGCATACTATGCCCGCTACGACACCCTTGCGGACGCGCTCCTGCACGCCCGGCTCGGTGAAGCCGATCTGGCCTGAACCCACCGGGTGACTCCCGCATCCTCTCGCGGCGTGTTGACCCACCCGCGTCGTCCGTATATATACCGTCTGAGATTGGCGGCTTGCCGGTGCGGTCCCCCTGACGAAAGCCAAAACGCAATGCCCTTCGGTCTCGGCTTCGGCGAACTCCTCCTGACGCTGCTGATGCTCAGCGGCTTCCTGGTCTGGCCCTGGGCGCTGGTCGAGTGCCTGGTCCGGGAGAGCGGCGAGGGAAACACCAAGATCGCCTGGCTCCTGGCGATCCTGCTCGCGCCCTTCCTCGGCGCCCTGCTCTACCTCCTGGTGCGCCGCCCCCGCCGCATCAGCGAACTAGGCCGGTGACCCGTCTCACGCAGCCGCTCCGCCGTAGTCGCCATATTTCCAGACCCATACTCCCGCGCAGTCCTATCTCATGTCCTCTCCGCCCCTGCCGGCTTTCGACGAGCGCGTCCGCTTCCTCACGCACCGTGGACAGCCGATTCTCCTGATCGACTTCTCGCACCTGCAGAAGACCGAGGAGATCCTCGAGGTGGTCCGCCTGGCCCGGGAGCTGGTCGCTCGGCAGCCCCTCGCCTCCGTGCGCACGCTCTCCCACGTGCGCGGGGCGCGCTACACCCCGCCCGTAATGGACGCCATCAAGGAGCTGGCGGCGCACAACCGCCCCTACGTCAGGGCCGCGGCGGTGGTGGGGATGGAGGGGCTGCACCGGCTCCTGTACCGGGCAGTGCTCCTGGTGAGCCGGCGCAACATGGAGACGTTCGACTCGCTGGAAGAGGCCCAGGACTGGCTCGCCACCCAGTAGGCGGGGACTTCGCGTTCCCGGAGGTGGATGCGACACGGGCCCGGATGGAAAACCATCCGGGCCCGTGGCTCGCCGGTGCGGCGGAGGCGCCGTGACCCGCTACCGGTCGCCGTACCCGCGCGGGTGGGCCTGGTGCCAGCGCCAGGCGCTCTCCAGGATGTCGCGCATCTCCGTGTAGCGCGGCTCCCACCCCAGCTCGCCGCGGATCCGGTCGCTCGCGGCCACCAGCACGGCCGGGTCGCCGGGGCGGCGCGGGCCGAGCACGGCCGGGATCGGGTGCCCGGTCACCTCGCGGGCGGCCTCGATCACCTCCCGCACGCTGAAGCCGCGCCCGTTCCCCAGGTTGTAGGTGCGGCTCCCCCGGTCCAGCGCCTGCAGCGCCAGGACGTGCGCGCGGGCCAGGTCGTACACGTGCACGTAGTCGCGGACGCAGGTGCCGTCCGGCGTGTCGTAGTCGTCGCCGAAGATGGTGACGTGCTCGCGCTGTCCCAGCGCCACCTGCAGCACCAGCGGGATCAGGTGCGTTTCCGGGTCGTGGTCCTCCCCCAGGTCGGGGGAGACGGCGCCGCACGCGTTGAAGTAGCGGAGCGCGGCGTAGCGCATCCCGAAGCGGTCGTCCATCCAGTGGAGGATGCGCTCCAGCAGGTGCTTGGACTCGCCGTACGGGCTCCCGGGGACGACGGGGGCGCTCTCGTCGATGGGGATCCGGTCGTGGAGGCCGAACAGGTTGGCCGTGGACGACAGGATGAAGCGCCGCACCCCGTGCTCGGCCGCGCTCTCCAGCAGGTTGAGCCCCGCCCGCACGTTGTCGTCCAGGTACAGGAAGGGGCGCTCCATCGACTCCCCCACCAGCGTGTGCGAGGCGAAGTGCAGGATCCCCTCGGGGGCGTACTCCGCCATGACGCGGTCCACCGCCGCCCGGTCGAGCAGGTCGCCCTCGAACAGCGCCGCCTCGGGGTGGAGCGCCGCCCGGTGCCCCTGGCACAGGTTGTCGAACACCACCACCCGGTGCCCCGCCTCCAGAAGCTGCACCACGGTCGCGCTCCCGATGTAGCCGGCGCCGCCGGTGACCAGCACCTTCATCGCTTCCGTCCTCCCGTCTCGGGTCCGCTCGTCGATCCGCGCTCGCCGACGCGGCGGCCGGTAAGATACGCCCGCCCCGCGGGCCGGGCCAGCGCGGGGAGCCCCCATCTTGCAGGGCGCTCACCCGACGGCCGTTCCGCCCCGACCTTTTCCTCACGACCACGCACGGGATGCGCGTCCCCTATCCGCAGCTCCACGACACCCTCGCCCGCGTGCTGCGCGGGCTCGGCTTCGCCCCGGACGACGCGGACCTCTGCGCGCGGCTCTTCGCGGAGGCGAGCCGCGACGGGGTGGCCTCGCACGGGCTGAACCGCTTTCCGCGCTTCGTACAGGCGGTGCGCGACGGGGTGGTGGACCCGCGCGTCTCGGCGGAGCGGGTGTCGGGGGCGGGGCCGCTGGAGCGGTGGGACGGGCGCCGCGGGCCGGGGAACCTGAACGCCCACCGCTGCATGGAGCGGGCGATCACGCTGGCCCGGGAGCACGGAATCGGGTGCGTGGCGCTGGCGAACACCAACCACTGGATGCGCGGCGGGAGCTACGGGTGGCAGGCCGCCGACGCGGGGGTGATCGGGATCTGCTGGACCAACACCATGCCCAACCTCCCGCCCTGGGGAGCGAGCGACCCGCGCCTCGGCAACAACCCGCTGGTGGTGGCGGTGCCGCGGGGCGGGGCGCACGTGGTGCTGGACATGGCGATGTCGCAGTTCTCCATGGGGGCGCTGGAGTCGTACCGGCGGCGCGGCGAGGCGCTCCCCGTCCCCGGCGGCTTCGACCGCGACGGGGAGCCCACCCGCGACCCGGCCGCGATCGAGGAGTCCGGGCGGCTCCTCCCCATCGGGTACTGGAAGGGGTCGGGGCTGGCGCTGGTGCTCGACATGGTGGCCGCGATCCTGGCCGGCGGCCTCGCCACCCACCAGGTTCCCTCCGACCCTGCGCGCGAGTCCGGACTCTCGCAGCTCTTCCTCGCCCTCGACCCCGCGCACCTGGGCGGGGCGGGGGAAGCCGAGCGGGTGGCCGACGAGATCGTCGGCCACCTCCAGGCGCCGGACGGCGGGGGAGAGCCGGTGCGCTACCCCGGCGAGCGGACGCTGCGGACGCGCGAGGAGAGCCTGCGGCTGGGCGTCCCGGTCGACCCGGAGGTGTGGGCGCGCGTCCTGGCCGAGGACGCGGACGCGGGGGGCTAGTACCGCTTGGTGGTGATGAGCACCACCCCGTTGGCGCCGCGGATCCCGTAGATGGCCGTAGAGCCGATGTCCTTGAGCATCTCGATGCGGGCGATGTCCTCGGGGTTGATCCCGTTCAGCGCGCCGCCGGGGCCCGCCTGCAGCGGCATTCCGTCCAGCACGTACAGCGGCTCGTTGTCGCCCATGATCGAGGTGCCGCCGCGGATCCGCACCGAGATCCCGCCTCCGGCCAGCCGCGTCACCTGCACACCCGCGAAGCGCCCCTCCAGCAGCTGCTCCGCGCGCACCACCCTCGCGTCCCGCAGGTCGCGCGCGGTGGCGACGCGCCCCGTGCGGCTGGCGCTCGCCGCGCGCACCATCGTGTCCGCGTCCTCGACGCCGTCCGGCGCGACGCTGTCCGCGGCTGTCGCCGCTCCCGGCCCGGGGGTGTCGGCCGGGGGCGCGGGGGTGCAGCCCGCGGCCAGGGCCAGCGCGGCGCACCCCAGCGCCGCGGCCCATCCGGTGTTGTTCCGGCGTGGCATGGCTTCCTCCCAGGTCGACGGGTACCCGGCGGCTCCCCCGGAAAAGGGCCGCAAGTTGCACGCCCCGGGGGCGCCTCAGCCGGTGTTGCGCAGCCCGGCGGAGATCCCGTTGATGGTCGCGGCCAGCGCGTAGTTCAGCTCCTCGCTCTCCGCCCCGTCGCGCTTGCGGCGCAGCAGGTTGACCTGGATCAGGCTCATCGGGTCCACGTACGGGTTGCGCAGCCGGATGGAGCGGGCGAGCACCGGGTTCCCGTCCAGCAGCCGCTCCTGCCCGGTGATCCGCAGCACGACGCGCCGCGTGCGCTCGAATTCCTCGACCACCATCTTCCAGACGCGCTCCCGCAGCGCTGCGTCGGGGACCAGCGCGGCGTAGCGGCGGGCGATGGGGAGGTCGGCCTTCGCCATTCCCATCTCCACGTTGCGGACCAGGTCCTCGAACAGGGGGAAGCTCGCCAGCATCTCGCGCAGCAGCGTCTCGTTCTCCCGTCCGCCGTCGGCGAAGCGCTCCATCGCGTACCCCACCCCGAACCAGGCGGGGAGGACGTGGCGGCTCTGCATCCACCCGAACACCCAGGGGATCGCGCGCAGGTCCTCCAGCCCGCGGCTCTCCCCGCGCCGCGCCGGGCGCGAGCCGATCCTGGCGTGCTCCAGCTCCGCCACCGGCGTCCCCTGCTGGAAGTAGGGGAGGATGTCGGGGTTGTCGGCGATCCGCTCCCGGTAGAAGCCGTACGCCTCGGCCGACATCGTCTCCATCGCCGCTTCCCAGCGCTCCTCCTGCTCGCGCGCGGGGCGCTCGGGGTTCGCCAGCGCGTCGAGCGATGCGGCGACCATCAGCTCCAGGTTGCGCTCGGCCAGCACCGGGTCCGAATACTTCCAGTTGAGCACCTCGCCCTGCTCGGTGATCTTCAGCTCCCCCCCGAAGGCCCCCGCCGGCTGCGAGGTGATGGCCCGGTGCGTCGGCCCGCCCCCGCGCCCCACCGTCCCGCCGCGGCCATGGAAGAGCGAGAGCGACACCCCGCACTCCGCCGCCACGCGGTGCAGCGCCCGGTGCGCCTTGAAGATCTCCCAGGTGCTGGTGAGCATCCCCCCGTCCTTGTTGGAGTCGGAGTAGCCCAGCATCACCTCCTGCCGCCGTCCCCACGAATCCAGCAGGCGCGCGTAGTCGGGGCGCGTCCACAGCTCACGGCACACGTCGGGGCAGTTGCGCAGGTCCTCGATCGACTCGAAGAGCGGGACCGGCATCACCCCCGGGTCGCCCTCCGACGCGGCGACCTGCACCCCGCTGCTTTCCAGCAGCCGCACCAGCGTGAGGACGTCGCCCACTGAGCGGGCGCCGCTGATCACGTAGCTGCGGATCGCCCCGGCCGGGTAGCTCCGCTTGAGCTGGGCGATGGTGCGCATGGTGTCCAGCAGCTGCACCGTGTCGGGGGAGGGCGGGGCGGGGAGCTCCGCGCCCTCCGCGCCGCCCTCCGCCCCGAACAGCTCGTCGCGGGCGCGCTCGTGGACGCGGGCGTGCTGGCGGACGTCCAGCACGTGCAGGTGGAAGCCGAAGGTGTCCACCTGCCGGAGGAGCGGGTCGAGGAGGAGCCGCGCCAATCGCTCGCCGCGGTTGGCGGCCAGGCTGTCGCGCACCAGGTGCAGGTCCGCCGCGAAGGCCGCCGCGTCGGGGTAGGCGTGCGGGTGCGCGGCGTCGTTGCGCGCGGAGCGGATCCGCCGCCCCACGTACCCCAGGAAGCGGCGGTACACCTCGGTGGGGGCGCGCGACTCCGGGGTGGGGTCGAGCGAGGGGATGGTGGCCGCGTACCGCTCCAGCGCCTCCAGCAGCGCCGGTGCGACGGGGACCTGGTGGGTGGAGGCGCTCAGCCGCTCCACCAGCCCCTCCAGGGTGCGGACGTAGTGGTCCAGCACGGTCTCCCTCGCCAGCTGCAGCGCCTCGCGGGTGACCTGGGGGGTGACGAAGGGGTTGCCGTCGCGGTCGCCGCCGATCCACGATCCGAAGCGCACTACCGGGGGGAGCGCCCCCGCCTCCACCTCGCCGCCGTAGCTCTTCTGCAGCGCGTCCGCCATCTCCACGTACAGCTCGGGGATGGTGGGGAGGAGGACGCCGGGGTAGTAGTCCAGCCCCATCCGCACCTCGTCGGTCACGGAGGGGCGGCGGCGGCGCACCTCGTCCGTCTCCCAGAGGGCGGTGATCTCCGCGGCGATCGCCTCCT
>JAFAYN010000078.1 GCA_019240375.1 Gemmatimonadota bacterium | reverse complement strand
GGCGCGACTACCCGGAGCGGCAGAACTTCCTCCTGGCGGCCTCCCCCGAGCCGGGGCACCGCTTCCCGGAGCGGGCGGGGAGCTTCGAGCGGTGGCCGCGCGCGGAGTGGCCGGGGTGGGAGGGGACCACGGTGTTCCGGGACCGCTTCCCCGCGGAAGAACGAAGCGCCGCGGCCCTGGTGGCGGACCGCGGCGCGAGACGAGCCGGCGACGTGTAGCGGGGCGGGGGCGGGGCGCTACTTCGGCTTCCCCTTGCGGGCGGACTTCTGCGCCTTGGCCATCTCGCCCTGCACGTACTTCATCGCCTGCTGGCGCTGCTCCAGGTGGCGCTTGATCTGCTCGGTCTGCTTGAGCTTGGCGCCCTCCGTCCCCTTGTAGCGCGACCGGTTGAAGAACTTGTTCATCACCTTGAGGATCGGCGTCCCCACGTAGCGCAGGAGCATCGCCTTTCCCTTGCGGCCGTTCTTCTCGTGGTCGGCGATGGCGAAGGGGAGCGCCTGGATCGAGTCCTGGACCTGGCGGTGCATCTGCGCCGGGTCGCGCTTCTTCTTCTTACTGTCGTTCTTCTTGGCTTCGTTCTGCTTTTCGTTCTTTTTATCGGCCATGGTCGGATGGGCTTGGGCGTGAGCGTCGACCGGGACATTCTGGATCCTGGGGCGGCCGCCGGGGCGCCGCCGATGGCTGAAAGCTAACCGCTGTACACCGATTTATGAAGATTGCCCACCTCGCCGACCTGCACCTCGGCTTCCGCGCCTACCACCGCGTGACCCCGCGCGGCGTGAACGTGCGCCAGGCCGACGTGTCCGACGCCTTCCGGCGCGCGGTGGCGAGGACCATCGAGCTGCGCCCGGACCTGGTGCTGGTCGCCGGGGACGTGTTCCACACCGTCCGCCCCTCCAACACCTCCATCGCCGACGCCTTCCGGCAGCTCTCGGTGCTGACCGAGGGACTCCCCGACGTTCCCGTGGTGATGATCGCCGGGAACCACGATTCCCCCCGCTCGTCCGACACCGGGAACATCCTGGCGCTCTTCCGCGAGATCCCGGGGGTGACGGTGGTGGCGGACGAGTCGCGCCGTGTCCACCTCCCGGAGATCGAGACGGCGGTGCTCTGCCTCCCGCACAACTCGCTGGCGGTGGAGGGGGAGGCGCCCACGGCGATGGAGCCCGACCCGGCGGTCCGCCACAACCTGCTGATGCTGCACGGGACGGTGGGGGGGAGCGTGGCCGAGCAGAAGATGCGCTACGTGACCGAGTATGGCGGCGCCATCGTGGACGACACCGACATCGGCCCGGAGCGGTGGGACTACGTGGCGCTGGGGCACTACCACATCGCCACCGACCTGGCGCCCAACATGTGGTACGCCGGGGGGATCGAGCGCACCTCCACCAACATCTGGATGGAGACGGAGGGCCCCAAGGGGTTCGTGGAGTACGACACCGAGCTGCGCCGCGCCCGCTTCCACCCGGTGGAGACCCGCACGGTGGTGGACCTGGACCGCCTTTCCGCGCGCGGCCTTTCCGCCGCCGAGACCGACGAGCGGATCCGCGCCGCGGTGGAGGGGATCCCCGGCGGGGTCGCGGGGAAGATCGTGCGGCTGGTGGTCACCGACATCCCCCGCCCGCTGGTGCGCGAGCTGAACCACCGGCGGATCCGCGACTGGAAGGCGGAGGCGCTGCACTTCCACCTGGACGTCCGCCCGCCGGAGATCCGCCGCATCGTCGCGTCCGGGGCCCCGGTGCGCCGCCAGACGCTGCAGGAGCAAGTGGCGAGCTACCTGGACAAGCACTGGCAGCTCACCTCCGACACCCTGAAGCGCGAGCGGCTGGTGGAGCTGGGGACGGAGTACATCCAGCGGACGGAGGAGGGGTGAGCCGATGCGGCTGATTCGCCTGCGCCTCCGCAACTTCCGGCAGCACGCCGACACCGAGATCCACTTCCGCCCCGGGCTGACGGGGATCATCGGGCCCAACGGGGCGGGGAAGTCCACCATCCTGGAGGGGATCGCCTGGGCGGTGTACGGCGCCTCCGCCGCACGGGGGACCAACGAGACGATCCGCTTCGCCCGCGCCGCGCCGCGCTCCCGCGTGGAGGTGGAGGTGGAGTTCGCGCTGGGGGGGCACGAGTACCGCGTCGTCCGCTCCCTGAACAGCGCCGAGGTATACCTGGATGGCGGGGCCGCGCCCGTCGCCGCCACCCTGGGGGGCGCCACCGCCTACCTCCAGGGGCGGATCGGGATGTCGCGGGAGGAGTTCTTCAACACCTACTTCACCGGGCAGAAGGAGCTGCAGTTCCTCGCCGCGATGGGGTCGACGGAGCGCGGGCGCTTCCTGTCGCAGGTGCTCGGGTACGAGCGGCTGCGGCGGGCGCAGGACCTGGCCCGGACCCGGCGCAACGAGCTGCGGCACGAGATCAAGGGGCTCCGCTCCGCGCTGGGCGACCTGGACGAGATCGTCGCCGCGCGCATGGGGGCGCAGGGGCGGATGGCGGAAGCGCTCGCCGCCCGGTCGACCGCCGAAACGACGCTGGTTGAGTTGGGAGTGGTCGTGCGGCAGCTCGCCCCGCGCTGGCAGGAGGCGCAGGCCACCCGCGAGCGCCACCGCGAGCTGACCCACGCCGTCGAGAACGCCGCCCGCGACCGGGACGCCGCCCGGCGCGACGTCCTCCGCGCCGAGGCCGAGCTGGAGCGAGTCGCCCAGGCCGAGCGGGAGCTGGCGCCGCTCCGCGAGCAGCTGGCGGAGATGCCCGCCGTCGCCGCCGAGAGCGAGGGGCTGGCGAAGCTGGCCCAGCAGGACGAGCGTCGTAAGGCGCTGGTCCGGCAGCTCGCGGAGATGGACACGGAGCTGGAGCGCTCGGCCGAGCGGCTGGCGAAGCTGGAGCAGGCCCCCGAGCTGGAGCGGCAGTACGCCGAGGAGCTGGAGCAGCTCCGCGCCGAGCGCGCCGGGGTGGAGCGCGAGCTGGAGGAGCAGAAGACGGCGTGGCTCCGCGACCGCCAGGACGCGCAGACCAAGCTCCAGAACTACCGCGACCGCGGCAACGAGCTCAGGGAGCAGATCCGCCAGATCCGCGAGCTGGGGCCGGAGGGGAAGTGCCCCACCTGCGGCCGTCCCGTGGGCGACGACTACGAGCGCCTGCTGGACGAGATGGAGGAGCAGTGGGTCAGCATCGTCCAGGACGGGAAGTGGTGGAAGAGCCGCGCCGACCAGCTCGACGCAAAGCCCGAGGAGGTGGCGGCGCTGGAGGGATCGCTCCGCTCCCTGTCCGAGCAGGTGGAGGACAAGACCCGCAAGCACACCCGCTGCCGGGCCGCGGTGGACGAGCTGAAGCTCCTGGGCGACGAGCAGGCGAAGCGCGTCGCCCGGCGCGAGGAGCTGCGTGCGGAGCTGGAGGGGGTCCCCGCCGGCTACGACCGGGAGCGCCACCGCGAGGTGGAGGCGCGGCTGGGGCAATTGCGCGATGTGGAGCGGCGCGCCGTCCGGCTGGAGGAGGCCGCCACCCGCCGCCCCGCCTGGGAGCGCGACCGGATGGACGCCGGAGCCAGGGAAACGACGGCCCTTGAACGGGGGCAGGCGACCACGGCGGAGCGGGATGCGCTGGGCTTCTCGGAAGACGCCTTCGCTGCGCTCCGGGGCGAGTACGAGGGCGCCAGCGAGCGCTACCGGACGGCGGAATTGCGGGTGACGGAGCTGCGCGGCCACGTCGCCACGGCCGAGCAGGCGCTGCAGACCGCCCAGCGCGACGAGGCCGAGTACCACCAGCGCGCCGGGGAGGTGGTGGAGCGCGAGACCGACCTCCGCTACCACGAGGAGCTGGACCTGGCCTACTCCGAGCTGCGCGCCGAGCTGAACGCGCAAGTGCGGCCGGAGCTTTCCGAGATCGCCTCCGCCTTCCTGGCCCAGCTCACCGACGGGCGCTACACGTCGATGGAGATCGACGACGCGTACAACCTGATGGTGCTGGACGAGGGCGAGGAGAAGCCGGTGATCTCCGGCGGCGAGGAGGACATCGCCAACCTGGTGCTCCGCCTCTCCCTCTCGCAGATGATAGCGGAGCGCGCGGGGCACCCGCTCTCCCTGCTGATCCTGGACGAGGTGTTCGGGTCGCTGGACGTGGCGCGGCGCGACAACGTGGTGCAGCTCCTCCACCACCTGGAGGACCGCTTCGAGCAGGTGATCCTGATCACCCACATCGAGGGGATCCGCGAGAGCCTGGACCAGGTGCTGCGGGTGGACTTCGACGAGCGGACCGGGACGGCGACGGTGCGGGAAGAGTCGTTCTCGGGCGAGGACCTCCCGGAGCCGGGGATGGCCGCGGACTGACGAGCGGCGGGACAACAGAAGGGGTGGAGATCCGCGTGGATCCCCACCCCTTCTTTTCTCCTCTGCGCTCCAACCCGGGTCAGAACGAGAAC
>JAFAYN010000205.1 GCA_019240375.1 Gemmatimonadota bacterium | reverse complement strand
GCGCCGCGGGGAAGGCGGCCTGCATCTGCTCCAGCAGGTCGGGCGGGATCGCGTCCCCGCCGACGAAGACGCGCCGCATCCGCGGCAGCGTTCCTGGCCCGGCCTGGACCCGCTGCACCGCCTCGCGCATCAGCGCGGGGACGGCGTGCACCGCGTCCACCGTGGTCAGCTCCTCGACCAGGCGCTCCACGTCGCGCACTGTCTCCTGTGCGACCAGCCGCACCTCGCCGCCTGAGAGCAGTGGGGCGAAGACCTCGAAGGCCCAGATGTCGAAGGCGTAGCTCGCCAGTACCGGCATCACCTCGCCGGCGCGGAAGCCGAAGGTGTCGCGGGTACCCAGCAGGGTGCTGGTCAGGCTGGCGTGCTCTACGACTACGCCCTTGGGAGTGCCGGTGGAGCCGGAGGTGTAGATCACGTACGCGGTGTTTCCCGCGCCGACGCCGCTCTCCACCAGTCCGTCCGCGTCGCGCGCGACCTCGTCGACGCAGACGACCTCACCGTTGAACCCGGGGAGCGCATCCCGGAGGGCCGCCCGCGTGAGCAACAGGGCGGCGCCGGAGTCGGCTAGCGTGTAGGCCAGGCGCTCGGCGGGATAGGCCGGATCCAGCGGGACGTAGGCCCCGCCCGCCTTGAGGACACCCAGCACGCCGACCAGCATCTCCACCCCGCGCTCCAGGCAGATCGCCACGCGGATTTCCGGGCCGACACCCAGCGTGCGGAGGTGGTGGGACAGCCGGTTGGCCCTGCGCTCCAGCTCGGCGTACGTCAGCGTCTCGCGACCGTCCGTGACCGCGGGCGCCTCCGGCGTACGCTCGGCCTGGGCTGAGAACAGCTCGTGCAGGCACGCGGTCGAGCGCGAGACGGCCTCCGCGCGTGACCCGGCGAGCAGTTGTGCCCGCTCGGCGTCGCGCAGGAGCGACAGCTCCGAGATGCGCCGCTCCGCCCCGGCCGCCATCACCTCCAGCAGCACCTCCAGATGCCCCGCCATGCGCGCCATCGTCCCGGCGTCGAACAGCGCCTCCCGGTACACGAGCGCCCCGCCCAGCGCCTCGCCCGCGTCCTCCATCGACAGGTCGAGGTCGAACTTGGCGGCTCCGGTCGGGACGGCGAACGGCTCGAGCTTCAACGCGCCCAGCTCCAGCCGCGGGTCACGCGCATCGGAGCGGTTCAGCGCGAAGGTCGCCTGGAACACCGGCGCGTGTGTCAGGCTCCGCTCCACCGCCAGCTCGTCGACCAGGCGCTCAAAGGGAAGCTCCTGGTGGTCGTACGCCCCCAGCGTCTCCTCCCGCACCCGCCCAAGCAGCCCGGCCCAGGTGGGATCTCCTCCCAGGTCGGCGCGCAGGGCCAGCAGGTTGACGAAGAAGCCGATCAGCCCTTCGGTCTCACGCCGGTTGCGTCCGGCGATGGGAGTGCCGACCACCACGTTGTCCTGCCCGGAGTAACGGGCGAGGAGCGCCTGCCAGGTGGTCAGCAGCGTCATGAACAGCGTCGCCCCTTCGCGGCGCGACAGCTCCCGTAGACTCTGCGACAGCCCGGCCGGGAGGGTGAAGCGGTGGCTCGCCGCGTACGCGCTCTGCCCCACGATCCGAGGCCGGTCGGTGGGGATCTCCAGCAGCGGAGGAGCACTGTCCAGCCGTGTGCGCCAGTAGCCGATCTGCTCGTTCAGCACCTCGCCGGTGAGCCAGTTACGCTGCCAGACGGCGTAGTCCGCGTACTGCACCGGCAGCTCCGGCAGAGGCGACGGCTCGCCGCGCGAGAAGGCGCCGTAGAGGGCGCTGACCTCGCGCACCAGCACGTCCATGCTCCACCCGTCGCTGACCACGTGGTGCATGTTGAAGCACAGCACGTGATCGTCGTCCACCAGGCGCAGCAGCGTGCTCCGCAGCAGCGGCCCACGCGCCAGGTCGAAGGGGCGCAGCGACTCCAGACCGGCCAGCCGCTCCGCCTCGCGCTCCCGCGCACCGGCGGGGAGAGCGCGCAGGTCCACCATCGGCAGCTCCACTAGGGCCGATGGGTGGATGACCTGCACCGGCACGCCGTCGCGCTCCGCGAACGTGGTCCGCAGCGTCTCGTGCCGCCGCGCCAGCTCGCCGATGCTCGCCTGCAGAGCCGCGACGTCGGGCACGCCCTTCAGGCGCAGCGCATAGGGCATGTTGTAGGCAGCGCTTCCCGGCTCCAGCCGGTCCACCACCCACAAACGCTGCTGCGCGAAGGAGAGCGGCAGCGATGCCGTCCGAGGAACCCGCTCGATGGGAGGGGCGAGTACGGTACCCGAGCCACGCAGCGCCTCGACGCAACTCGACAGCTCGGCGACGGTGGGCGCCTCGAAGAGCGCCCGCAGCGGCACCTCCACTCCGAACGCCTGCCGCGCGCGGGAGACCACCTGCGTCGCAAGGAGGGAGTGCCCGCCCAGCTCGAAGAAGTTCTCCTCCACGCCAACTCGTTCGACGCCCAGCACCTCGGCCCAGATTCCCGCCAGCACCTCCTCCGTCGCCGTCCGCGGCGCGACGTACTCCGTGTCGCTCCCCTGCTCCGGCGCCGGTAGCGCGCGCCGGTCCACCTTGCCGTTGGGGGTCAGCGGGAGCGAGTCCAGCAGCACGAAGGCGCTTGGGACCATGTAGTCCGGTAGCCGCGCGGACAGGTGCGCCCGCAGCTCCGCCGCCGAGCTCGCCTCTCCCGCGACGTAGGCGACCAGGCGCTTCTCCCCCGGCGCGTCTTCGCGCACCGCGACCACGGCCTCGCGCACCCCGGGCAGGCTCGTCAACGCCGCCTCGACCTCGCCCGGCTCGATGCGGAAGCCGCGGATCTTGACCTGCTGGTCCATCCGCCCCAGGAACTCCAGCTCCCCGTCCGCCCTCCACCTCACCCGGTCGCCCGTCGCGTACAGCCGCGCACCGGGCTCCCCGAACGCGTCCGGGACGAAGCGC
>JAFAYN010000189.1 GCA_019240375.1 Gemmatimonadota bacterium | reverse complement strand
GGAACTTGAGCCGGACCCCGAACTCCTTCCACACGATGGTGACGGCGTTGCTCTGCCCCCCCTGCAGCACCGGGAAGGGGAACTCGCCGCCCGCCAGGAACGAGGCCTCCTCGCCGTCGAGGGCGAGCAGGTTGGGCTCGGCCAGGCTCCGGAACAGCCCGCGGTTGCGGAGGGCGTTGATCACCACCTCCAGCCGGTTGTTGTCCTGCAGGAGGAGGAGGCGCAGCAGCCCGTCCGAGAGCGTCTGCACCGTGGTCTGGTCCCCGCCGGTGGCGGAGCCGGTGAAGGTGGAGGCGCTGATCTGGGTGCCGAGCTGGCTGAGCGCCGAGCGGCTGACCTCCGCGAAGCGCACCTGCAGCAGGATCTGCGGCGGGGAGGGGCTGGACATGTTGTTGACCACTGAGCTCCCCGCGCCCTGCGCCACGTCCATGATGCGCTTCCCCACGCTGGGGCTGCTCACCTCGCCCGAGAGCACCACGCTGCTCCCGCTGGCGGTGACGGTCACCTTCTCGTTAGGGAAGAGGGTGCGGATGTTCTCCTCCAGCCCCTTCACGTCGGGGGTCACCTGCACCGTGTACAGCCGGTTGCCGCCGCGGGTGTCCCAGAGCATCAGGCTGGTGCTCCCCAGCTTCTTCCCGATCACCAGGATCTCCTGCGGCGAGGCGGCGAAGATCTCCGCCACCTCGGGGTCCGCGATCGACAGGCGCATCAGGGCGAGGGGCTGGACCACCATGGCCGTCTGCCCCTTGGGGACGGTGATGGTCTGGGAGGGGGCGCTGACCACCCGCTGCGCCGCCCCCGGGAGGGGGAAGGCGGCGAGGAGGCACAGGAGCCAGGCCGCGGCCGCGAGGGCACCGCGGTGGGGACGGGAGGGGATCTGCATGCGCTTGCCCGTCCTCAGAAGGTGGTCACGGTGCGTGTGCTCCCCCGGAAGACCTCGATCTCGGGGCCGTGGGGGCGCGGCGGGGCGGGACGGGCGGGCTCGGCGCTGCGCCGGGGCGCGGGAGCCGCGGCCGGTGCGGCGGGCGCTCCCCCCACCATGCTGCTGACCCGGGTGCCGGAGGTGTGGACGCTCCCGGCGTCGAGCGTGTTGCGCAGGGCGAGCTGGATCCGCCCTTCGGTGGAGGCGAGCGTCAGCGTTTCCGCCTGCTGCGGGGTGACCAGGAGGGTGATGACCGCCACCGTCTGCGGCTTGCCGGCGCTGTCCTGCTGGATCGACTGGCCGGCGGCGACCACCTGCACGTTCTGCAGCGCCACCAGCGAGGTGGCCTCGGTCCCGCCGCTCCGCGGGCTCATGGTGACCAGGACGTCGACCCGGGTCCCCGGGACCACGAACCCGGCCACCCCGATCACCTCGTCCACGCGCACGCTCACCGCGCGCATCCCCTCCGGGATGATGACCGGGAGGCCGCCGCCGGCGCCGCGCTCGCCCAGCTTCCCCGGGAGGAGGGGCTCGTTGGCCCGCAGCGGCGTCACCACCCCGCGCCCGATCAGCGCCTCCGGCGAGCCGGCGTAGCCGGCGGGGAGGGCGTCGGAGGGCCAGTCGACCAGCTTGACGTCGCCCGCTCCCAGCACCGAGCCGATGGCGAGGTCGTGGGCGGCCACCGCCACCTGCGGGCCGTGCGCCTTCGCCGCCGGGGGCGGGGCGGCCGATCCGTCCAGGTATCCGAAGGCCAGGTACGCGGCGAGCGTCCCGGAGGCCATCGCCAGCACCAGCGCCGGCCAGCTCTTCTTTCTCATGAGTTCCCTCGGGTGTCCTTCGGTGTGGCGGACTGCCGCACTATTCGTTGCGCATCACGCAGGAGGCGGCGAGCGTGAGGGTCTTCCCCTCGCTCCCCCACCCCATCAGCGGCTTCAGCATCTTCAGCGGATAGGAGTAGCGGATCTCCACCCGCGCCGGGGTCCCCGTCGCGTCCCCGACCCCCGACACGGTGATCTGCGCCTGCGTGGTGTCCAGCGACGCCCGGGCGAGGGCGCTGCGCACCACCGCCCGGACCGAGTCGGCGGAGCGCGCCGGGCTGGCGACCACCGCCTTCCGCGCTCCCTCCCTGGCCGCGTCGGTCACCACCTGGTATACGTTCCAGACCCGCGCGAATTCCAGCGACCCCACAACCAGGAGGAGGGCCACCGGGAGGATCAGCGCCAGCTCCACCGCGGCCTGACCCCGCTCGTCCCGCAGCACGGGACCGGTCCGCCACCACCTCAGACGAAGCATGCCGCCACCGCTCCGAGGGCGATCGCGACGCCGTAGGGGATGGTGATCCCCTCGGCCACCACGGGGCCCGCCGTGCTCCGCAGTC
>JAFAYN010000141.1 GCA_019240375.1 Gemmatimonadota bacterium | reverse complement strand
ATGAGCGCGGGGCGGCTGGGCGAGGGACGCGCCCTCCCGCTGGTGGTCCCGCCCGCGCTGCGGGTGGGGGTCCGGCGGCTGGTGGAGCCGGTCTTCCCGGCGCTCCCCGTCCTGTCGCTGGCCGAATTGCCGACGCAGGCCAACCTGCACGCCGTAGCGGCGTGGGAGCTGGACGATGCGGCTTGAGACCTTCCGCGGCGCGGCGATGCACCGCGTCTTCGAAGAGGTGCGCGAGGCCATGGGCGACGACGCCGTGATCGTCCGCACCCGGGTGGTCCGCGAGGGTCGGGTGCACGCCGTGGAGGTGACGGCGGCGCTGGCCCGCGAGGTGGAGGAGTTCCGGGCCCGGCTGGAGCCGGGCGAGCTGGAAGCGCCGCGAACCCGCGACGGGGCCGGCGACTGGCCCGCGGTGGTGGCGGTGGTCGGGCCCTCCGGGTCGGGGAAGACGGCGGCGCTGGCGCGCATGCTGGCCGACCCGGCCTTCGCCGGGCGCGCCGGAGTGCTGGTGCTGGGCGCGCACCGCCGGGGCGGGCTGGAACCCCTCCTGGCGGCGGCCGTCGAAGCCGGCGCCGAGGTGGCGCAGGTGGCCGAAGCCGACGCGCTGGACGACGCACTCCTGCGCATGTGCGACCGGAGCGTGGTGCTGGTGGACACCCCGCCGCTGACGGTGCGCGACGGCGGGGCGGGGGACCGGTGGATGTCGCTGCTCCGCCGGGCCGAGCCGGACGAGGTGCACCTGGCGCTCCCCGCCGGGCTGCGCTCCGACGTGGCCTCGGCGCTCCGCGAGGACTACTTCCCCGCGGGGCCCACCCACCTCCTCCTGACCAAGCTGGACGAGGTCCCCGGCGGCGCCGGGGGGGCGGAGATCGCGCTGCGCATGGAGATGCCGGCGCGCTGGGTGTCGGAGTCGCCCGAGGAGCAGGGCCCGCTCCGCCACGCCCCGGTGCGCATCCTGTCGCTGCTCGGCGCAGAGGCCGGCGAGCCGGCCGGGAGCGTCTCGTGATGCGCGGCGGCGGCTACCGCCTGCAGCAGCGCATCGTGGTGGCCGCGGGGCAGCGGGGGGTGGGAGCCAGCACGCTGGCCGCCCTCCTGGGCGGGGCCTTCGCCGGGGAGGGGCGCCGCGTCCTCCTGGTGGACTCCGCCGCCGACCGGGGGCTCAGCGGGATCCTCCGCCTCCCTGGCGGGGCCGCCGGGCCCGCGGCGGTGGGGGAGGGGATCGCCCTGGTGGCCGGCGAGCAGCCGGAAGAGCCCGCCGGGTGCGAGGTGGTGGTGACCGACGCGGGGTGGGAGTGGGAGCGGATCTCCCTGGCCTGCTCCGCCGGGGCGGAGCGGCTGCTGGCCGTGGCCGCCCCGGACCGGGCCGCGCTCGCCGCCGCGTACGCGCTGGTGAAGGCGGTGGGGATCGCCTTCCCCGAGGTGACGGTGGAGGTGGTGCTGAACCGCCACCGCGAGGGGACCCGCTCCGGCGACGACGAGCTGCGCCAGGCGCTGGAGCGGTTCCTGGGGCGCCGGATCCGGCGCCCGTGGCTGGTCCCGGAGGACGCCTGCCTGGAGGCGGGAACGCAGGGGGGGATGCTCCTGGCCGACGCGGTCGGGGGGTCGGAGGTGGCCGCCGCCACGCTGGACATGGCGGTGAGGATGCTGGACAGCGAGTCGGGCCCTTCCCTGGCGCCCGCGCGACACATAACGCGATCCGTGGGTTGAGGAAACCATGCAGAACCTGAAGACGACATCCAAGAGCCTCTCGCCCGAGGCGGCGAGAGAGGCGTACCTCACCGAGCACCTGGGGCTGGTGCACCACGTGGCGCGGCAGCTCAAGCGCGGCCTCGCCGCCGACGCCGACCTGGAAGAGCTGGTGAGCGCCGGGACCATCGGACTGATCCACGCCGCCGACTCGTTCGACCCCTCGCGCGGGCTGGCCTTCAGCACCTACGCGGCTCCCCGCATCCGCGGGGCGATCCTGGACGAGCTGCGCCGGCACGACCACCTCCCCCGCTCCGTGCGCCGCAAGGCGCGCGACCTGAACGCCGTCCGCGAGGGATTGACCCGCGAGCTGGGGCGCTCCCCGGAAGACCGCGAGCTGGCCGGGCGGATGGGGGTGGACCTGGAAACGCTCTGGAAGTGGCGCGACGACACCGAGGGGGGGATCCAGGTGTCGATCGATCGGCCGCTGCGCGACGCGGACGAGCGCTCCCCCGCGCCGGCGGACGTCCTCCCGGACGAGTCGTCCGAGTCGGTGGAGGACCGGATCAACCGTGCCGAGGAGGCGGAGATCCTCCGCGACGCCATCCTGCGGCTCAAGGAGCAGGAGCGGGTGGTGCTCTCGCTCTACTACTTCGAGGAGCTGAAGATGCACGAGATCGCCACCGTCCTGGAGGTGACCGAGTCGCGCGTCTCGCAGATCCGCAGCAAGGCGCTCGCCCGGCTGCGGCAGGAGCTCTCCACCCTGCGCGCGGCCTGACCCGCCGGGCAGTTCCTGCCTAGCGCGGCAGATCCTGCCGCCCCGCGACACGGGACCGACCCCGTGTCGCGTCTCTGTAAGTCCATGTAAAAATCACATTTACGAGCTGCGCGCGAGCGCCGGGGCGGCGGGTACACCCGTTGCCTCTGGAAGGGTGCACGCAGCCACACGATCGACACCACAGGAGGAAAGATGCTCCCACCGATCCCGCGGCCGAACGGGATGTCCAGCGCCGCCGCCTCGCTCCGCTACTGGGAGCGGCGCCAGGAGATCGCCGCCAACAACATGGCGAACGTGAACACCGACGGCTTCAAGGGCGAGCGCGTCTTCGCCCGCCTGCTGAACGGGGCCTTCCCGGCGGCGGACTCGGCCACCGACATGCGCGCCGGGACGCTCCGTCCCACCGGCGCCCCGCTCGACCTGGCGCTCGACGGCGACGCCTTCCTGGTGGTGAACACCCCGCGCGGCGAGCGCCTCAGCCGCGGCGGCTCCTTCCGGCTGGACGGAGCCGGGCAGCTCCTGGACCCGAGCGGGAACCCGCTCCAGGGCGAGGGCGGCCCGATCGTGGTCCCCGACGGCGCCGAGCTGAAGATCCAGGCCGACGGGCGCGTCCTGGCCGGCGACAAGGAGGTCGGCCGCCTCCGGCTGGAGTCCGTCCCCGCCGGGACGCGCCTGCAGCACGACGAGGGGTCGCTCTTCGTCCCCGCGGGGAACCAGCCGCTCGCCGCCGGGGTCGCCCCGGTGCGCCAGGGCTTCCTGGAGGACAGCAACGTGGGCGCCGTGGGCGAGATGGTGGACATGATCTCCGTCCAGCGCTCCTACGCCTCCGTGCAGAAGGCGATGGTCACCATGGACGAGATCCGCGGCACCATCTCGCGCGAGCTGGGCAAGCCGATCTGAACCCGAAGCGCCGGCATCGCCGGCCCGGAACCGCAACCCGTTATCCACGACGATAGATGAATCCCGCTCTTCGCACCTCCGCCTCCGGCATGGCGGCCCAGCAGGTCCGCACCGAGGTGATCGCCAACAACCTGGCGAACGTGAACACCACCGGCTTCAAGCGCAGCCGGGCGCACTTCGTCGACCTGCTCTACCAGAACGTGCAGGGCCCCGCCACCCTGGGCGGCCCCGAGGCGGGGACGATGCCCGCGGTGCAGGTCGGGCGCGGCGTCCGGCTGGCCGGCGTGCAGCGCCTGCACACGCAGGGTCCGCTGGAGCAGACCGGGCGCTCCATGGACCTCGCCATCGAGGGCGAGGGCTTCTTCCAGGTGCAGCTCCCCGGCGGGAAGACGGGCTACACCCGCGACGGGAGCTTCACCGTCTCGCAGGACGGGACGCTGGTGACGCAGGAAGGGTACGCCCTTTCGCCGTCGATCCGCGTCCCCGAGGACTCCACCGGGATCACCATCTCGCGCGGCGGCGTGGTGACCGCCGAGTTCGGCTCGGGGAGCGAGCCCCGCGAGCTGGGGCGCATCGAGCTGGCGCGCTTCGCCAACCCGGCCGGGCTGATGGCGATGGGCGACAACGTCTACACCGAGTCCCCCTCCGCCGGGTCGCCGGTCGCCGGCTTCCCCCAGGAGGACGGGATGGGCGCCGTGCAGCAGGGCGCGCTGGAGTCCAGCAACGTGGAGATCGTGCAGGAGATGGTGGACATGATCACCTCCATGCGCGCCTACGAGCTGAACTCCAAGGGGATCAAGAACGCCGAGGAGATGTCGGAGATCGCCAACAACCTGGTGCGCTGACGTGTCTCGCCCGCTCCGCTCCTCCCGCGCCTTCTGGCTCGCGGCGGCCGGCGCCGCGCTGGCCCTGCTCCTCGCGGTGGCCCCGGTCGTCCGCGCGCAGGCCGCGCCCCGCTGGACCCCGCCGCGGGCGGTGAGCGCCGCCGCGCGGCGCGAGATCGCCGCGCGCTGGGGGGTCGACACCGCGGCGGTGCGGCTGGAGTGGACGCCGCCGGTCGCGGCGCTCCCGGCGGGCGCCGCCACGGCGCGGCTGGGGGGGAGCGGGGCCGGCGGGTACTGGACGGTGTCGGTCCCCGCCGCGGGCGGGACGACGGTGGACGTGCGGGTCCGGGCCGGGATCGAGGCGCGGGTGCCGACGGCGGCGCGCGACCTCCCCCGCGGCCGGGTGCTGGAAGCGGGCGACCTGGCCCCGGGCGGCGTGGTCCGCTGGGGACCGCCCGCCAAGGAGGCGGCCGGCGCCGAGCCCGGGTGGGTGACGCGCCGGGTGGTCGCCGCGGGAGAGCCGCTGGTGGAGCCCGCCGCCTCGCCGCCGCCGCTGGTCGCCGCGGGCGACACGGTGCGGGTCCGTGCCGGGAGCGGCGCGGTGGAGGTGCAGCTCCGTGGGGTGGCGCTGCAGGCGGGACGACTGG
>JAFAYN010000050.1 GCA_019240375.1 Gemmatimonadota bacterium | reverse complement strand
TAGGGGTGCGGGCGGGCTGGCGTGTCTGTATGGATGGAGCCGGTACGCTGCGTCCCGCTCCCACGCCCGTCGGCAGCACCCGAACAGGAGCAGGATGCCATGGCCCGCCCACTTTCCCGCACGCGCCTCGCCGGACCGGTCCTGGGGCTCGTCCTCGCCCTGGCCGCGACCCACCCGGCCGGGGCCCAGTACTTCGGACGCAACAAGGTGCAGTACCGCGACTTCGACTTCCAGGTGATGCGGACCGAGCACTTCGACGTCTACTTCTACCCCGGCGAGGAGAAGGCCACCCGCGACGCGGCGCGCATGGCCGAGCGGTGGTACTCGCGCCTGTCGCGCGTCCTCGACCACCAGTTCGAGAAGCGGCAGCCGGTCATCCTGTACGCCTCGCACCCCGACTTCCAGCAGACCAGCGCGTTGAGCGGCGAGATCGACGAGGCGACGGGCGGGGTGACGGAGGTGTTCAAGCAGCGGGTGGTGCTCCCCTTCGCCTACTCGTATGAGGAAACGGACCACGTGCTGGGGCACGAGCTGGTGCACGCCTTCCAGTACGACATCAGCGGGCTGGGGCGGGCGGGGGGCGGGCTGGACGCGGCGTCGCAGCGCTTCCAGGTCCCCGGGTGGTTCGTGGAGGGGATGGCCGAGTACCTGTCGGTGGGCCCGGTGGACCCTCTGACCGCCAACTGGCTGCGCAACGCGGCGATCAGCGGGAAGATCCCCACCATCGACCAGCTCGGCAACGATCCCACCATCTTCCCCTACCGCTACGGGCAGGCGCTCTGGGCGTACGTGGGCGGGCGCTGGGGCGACGCCGCCATCGGGCAGGTCCTCAAGCTCACCGGCGAGGGGACCCCGTACGAGGAAGCGTTCCAGCGGGTGCTGGGCGTATCCGTCGACACCCTCTCGGAAGACTGGCACGCCGCCATCCGCCGCGCCTACCTCCCGCTGCTCAACCAGCGCGGGGAGGCCCGCGAGCTGGCCCGGCCGCTGATCAACGCCAGGCACGAGGGAGGCCGCCTCAACGTCGGGCCGGTGCTCTCGCCGGACGGGAAGTGGGTGGCCTTCCTGTCGGAGATGAAGTTCATCGACGTGGAGTTGAACCTCGCCAACGCCGAGACGGGCGAGGTGGTGAGGACGCTGCAGAAGGGGACCGCGCTCGACTCGCACTTCGGGAGCCTGCGCTACATCCACTCGGCGGGGACCTGGTCGCCGGACGGGAAGCAGTTCGCCCTCAGCGCCCAGCGCGGGGGGGAGGACGTGTTGGTGATCCTGGACGTGCGCCACGCCGACCGCGTCCGCGAGATCCCGGTGGACGGGGTGGGGGAGATCACCAGCCCCACCTGGTCGCCGGACGGACGCACCCTCGTGGTGTCGGGGCTGACCGGGGGGATCACCGACCTGTACGCGGTGGACCTGGGCACCGGCCGCTCCCGCAAGCTCACCGACGACCGCTTCACCGAACTGCAGCCGGCCTTCTCGCCCGACGGCCGCCGGCTGGCCTTCGTGACCGACCGCTTCGGCACCCGGCTGGACGCGCTCACCTACGGGGCGTACCAGCTTGCGATCATGGACCTGGCGACCGGCGCGGTCACCCCGGTCCCGGGGATGGCGGGGTCGCACAACATCGACCCGCAGTGGACGGCGGACGGGGCGGGGCTCTTCTTCATTTCCAACCGAACCGGGATCCCCAACGTGTACCGGGTGGACCTCGGCAGCGGCGCGCTGGCGCAGGTCACCGACATCTACTCCGGCGTCAGCGGGATCACCGACGTCAGCCCGGCGCTCTCCGTGTCGCGCCGCGGGGACCGGCTGGTCTTCACCGCCTTCGAGGATCAGGGGTACGACCTGTACTCCATCACCGACCCGAAGCGGCTGGCCGGGACGCCGCTCTCCGCCGCGGCGCAGGCCGTGGCCGACGGAAAGGCGACCACCGCGGCGCTCCTCCCCCCCTCGCCGCGCGACGCGGAGCCGGCCTTCAACCGGGTGGCGGCGCTCCTGGCCGACGCCACCACCGGGCTCCCGAGCCCCACCCAGGCGGAGTCGTTCGCGGTCGCGCCCTACCACGCGAAGCTGGGGCTGGACTACCTGGGGCAGCCGCAGGTCGGCGCCTCCATCGGCGGGCCCTTCGGCGGCGGAGTGTACGGCGGGATCTTCGGGATCTTCAGCGACGTGCTGGGGCGCCACACCGTGGGCGCGGCCATCCAGGCGCAGGGGAAGCTGGACGAGATCGGGGGCGCCGTGCAGTACCTGAACCGCGGAAAGCGCTGGAACTACGGCTTCGGGGCGCAGCGGACCCCATACGTGTACGGCTACTACGCCGAGGGGGTGGACCCGGCCGAGCCCGACGTCTACCGCCAGCAGCTCGTCCGGCTGCGCTACTTCGACACCAGCCTCCAGGGCGTCGTGCAGTACCCCTTTTCCGCGGTGCAGCGGGTGGAATTGAGCGGCGGCTTCCGGCGCATCGCCCAGGACCAGCAGGTCTACGAGGCCCTGTACGACCTGCGGACCGGGGCCGGGCTGAACACGCAGACGCGCGACCTGGGCGGGGTCGGCTACAACATGTTCGAGAGCTCCGCCGCCTGGGTGTACGACGACGCGGTGTTCGGCTACACCGCCCCCATGGCGGGGCAGAGGGCGCGCCTGGAGGTGTCGCCGGTGCTGGGGCAGCTCCGGTTCACCACCGCACTGGCCGACTACCGGCGCTACCTGTTCGTCCGCCCCTTCACCCTGGCGGTGCGCGGGCTGACTTACGGGCGCTACGGCCGCGACGCGGAAGGGGTCTTCGCCGACCAGTATCTGGGCTACTCGTCGCTGATCCGCGGCTACGAGTCGGTCTACAACCGGTGCTCCGAGAGCGGGCAGGACTGCGGCCTCCTCGAAGGGATGGTGGGGAGCCGCGTCGCCGTCGCCAACGCGGAGCTGCGCTTCCCGCTCATCCGGCGGGCGACGGTGGGGAACGGCTTCGCCCTCCCGCCGATCGACGGGTTCGGCTTCTACGACGCGGGCGTCGCCTGGACGTCGGCGACCCGCCCCTCCCTCCAGCGCGGCATCCCCGACCAGGCGGACCTGCGCGGGCTGCTGACCAGCGCGGGCGTGGGGACCCGCACCAACCTGTTCGGCTACGCCGTCCTGGAGGTCGACTACGTCCGCGCCCTGGAAAGCACCCGTGGCTGGCACTGGGTGTTCGCCCTGCAGCCCGGCTTCTGAGCCGCGGGAACGGGTGGTCCTGATCCGGACCAGGTAGCCGGAAAGAAACGCCCCGGCGGCCGCAACCTCGTGGCCGCCAGGGCGTTAAGTGTTTGTTGGCTCCGGTTTTGCATTGGCGGGCGGGCATGAGAACCAACCTTCTTCGAGCCCCGCTCGCCAGCCTCCTCCTCGTCGTCAGCGCCGGCACCATGCTGCCGACACGTTCCGGCGCGGTGCACCCGGGCTTCGACGTCGGGAGGTATCCCGGCGACCCGGTGCTGAGGACGTGGAAGGAAAACGCGCCGTACGAGTGGGTGGGCTACTACCTCCCCGCGCCCTGCCACCGTGACGCCTCGTGGTCCGGGAAGCGCGAGAACCTGGAAAAGCTCGGCTGGGGCGTGGCCGTGCTGTACGTGGGGCAGCAGGCGTTCGGGGGGAGCGCGTCCAAGGCGACCCCCGGGAAGCCGGTGAGCCAGTGCTCCAGCGCCCACCTTTCCGCCGAGCGGGGAAGGGCCGACGCCCAGGACGCCATCCGGAAGGCGAAGGCCGAGGGGTTCGTCCCCGGGAGCGTAGTGTTCATCGACATCCAGCCGACCCGCAGGATGCCGGCGGAGCTGGTGGCCTACTACCGCGCCTGGACCGTGGAGATGCTGCGTGACGGCTACTACCTTCCGGGCACCTACGCCGACCGGGACAACTCCGCCGACCTGTACAC
>JAFAYN010000012.1 GCA_019240375.1 Gemmatimonadota bacterium | reverse complement strand
CCCTTCCTGTACTCGATCAGCTCCCGTCGGAACGCGTCCGCCGCGACGTGGAAGGCGGCTCCCTCCCTCAGCTCCCTGGGGGTTTTTCCCAGGAACGTCTGCAATGTGGTGCGCAGCGCGTTGTCGGACGTGTAGCCGCTCAGGTGGGCGACGGCCGACACCGGGCGCCGGGGGTCCTGGAGCATGTGGGCCGCCATGAGCACGCGGATCCAGGCGAGCAGGCGCCGCGGCGGGGGGAGGAACTCCGCCTCGCACCAGCGGAGGAGGGTGCGGCGGCTCACCTTCATCTCCGCCGCCAGGTCCTCGGCCGGTCCCCGCCGCGCGGCATGCTCCACCGCCCTGGTCAGGATGTGCCGTCCGAGCGCGTTGGGGATCACGTCGAGGACGCCGCGCAGCAGCGCCTCGGAAAGGCGGGTGGAGGCCTGCCGCAGGCGCTGCGCCACGGCTTCGGAGGTCTGCTCCTGCTCCAGGGAGATCACCTCGTGGATTCCCCACTTTCCCAGGACGAGCACGTCCTCGTACCGGGCGGGGCCGGTGCGGAGCGCCGCGATCACCGTCACGAACGGGAAGTCGCGGAGGAACTCGCGCAGCGCGGGAGAGGGCCCCTCGCCCTCCCGCGCGCCCAGGTACGGGTCCACCAGGACGAGCGCCGAGGGGGCCTGCTCCTCCACGTAGGCGCGCAGGACGCTCCAGCGGTCGAGGGAAGCGACCTCGAAATCCCGTGCCGCGGCCCGCCGGACGATGTCTCGCAGGACCGGGTCTGGATGGAGGAGAAGCAGCGGCCGACCGTTACTTTGCAAATTACGTCCCAAAATAGGTGATTCAGAGAAGCGAGAGGGTCATTCGCTCCAGCGCACACGATCTGTCCGGAACCGGCCCATTCACCGCCTGATTCCGCACGTCAGGCCATTATATTCCGTAAAGCCCGTCAAGCAAGGAGGTCTCGTGACAAAAGATCCCGAATCCTTCCGTCCTCCGCGCCGCTGGCGCACTCCCCCCGCCCCCCTGCAGGGGAGCGGCGAGCTGGAAGGCATCTCGATCCTCCGGGAGTTTCCGGGCGACACGGGCGGGCTGCTCTGGCAGTCGCTCCGCGCGGTCACCCTCTGGGCGGGGATCCCCCCGGCCCGGCGGGCGAGGCTGTTCAACCCGGGGGTCGCGGAGTTGCGCGGGCAGGAGGTGGAGCAGCTCCCCTTCCCGGAGCTGAGGGAGGCGCTGCGCGGCGTGCTGGGGCTCCTCCGCGAGCCGGACACGGTGGATGCCGGGGTGGTCAGCGCGGCGTGCGTGGCCGTGGCGAGGTGGGCCGCCGGCCGGGCCGCGCCCACCACCGAGATGGACTTCCTCACCGCCGCAGCGCTGGCCTCTCCCTCCGACCCCGCGCTGGCGCTCACTGCCGCGCGAGGGCTCCGCGACCGCGGGCTGTACGTGCACGCGGAGGGGTGGTACCAGCGCTCCGTCGCGCTAGCCCGCCGGGCCGAAGAGTGGGAGCCGTACGCGCGGGCCTACGTGGGGCTCGGCAAGACCTGGTCCGCGCAGGGAAGGCTCCTCCAGGCACGGCGGAGCTTCGACAAGGCGTTCCGCGCCGCGCGGCGGCACGGGATCGGGGAGGTGCAGGGGATGGCCCTCCACGACCTCTTCGCCCTGGACGCGCAGCTCGGCGACCACGCGAGCGCGCTGCGCATGGCCGCGGCGGCGACCCGGGCGTACGGACCCGGGCACCGGCTCCTCCCCGCGCTGGCGCACGACGTCGCGCGCTTCTGGCTGGAACGTGGAGAGCCGGGGCTCGCGCTCCCGGTGCTGCAGGCGGTCGTCCCCCGGCTGCACCCCGCCCGGCGGCCGGTCGCCGTGGGGAACCTGGGGCTCGCCGCCGCGCGCGAGGGGATGCCGGAAACGTTCTGGGAGGCGTGGAGGGAGGTGACGGCGCTCCCGGACGACGCGCCGGACAAGGCCGAATCCCTGGCGCTGCTCGCCCGCGGAGCCCTCGCCCTCGACCTGGCGGAGTGCGCGGAGGAGACGATCCGCCGGACGCGCGAGATCGCCGGCGCCCGGGGCGAGCTGGGGGTCCTGAAGGAGATGGACGAGCTTCACCACACCCTCGAAGCGGATCCCGCAACGGCTCGCGGCCGTCACCCCGAACCCGAGGTGACGGCCGCGAAAGTGCCGGCGGAAGCGGAGCAGGCGGCGGCCCGGCTACGGACCCGGCTGGTGGCGTTCCTGGCCGCGTCCGCTCCCACCGATATGTGATCTCAGTAGCAGACCCACTTCCCATCCGAGCCTAGATACCCTCCCGAGGGACAGGGCGAGTCGTCCATCGCCGGCCGCGAGGCCGGCGCCGTGGGCGGAGCGGCGTAGTCGGAGCACGCCGTGGTGCCCAGCGCGATCAGGGCGAGCAGCAGGAAAAGCTTCTTCATGACGAACCTCCCGGGGAAGAGTGCCTGGAATGGCCGACTCATTGGCCAGTTCCAAGGTCTTCCCGCGGGGGGGTCGCTACGCCCTCGTGTCCCCGTCGTTACCGGACCGAATCCTTCACCGCGTGTGCAAACCGCTCCGATCCCTGTTTCTCCTCCACGACGACCCCGTGCTCCGGGAGCGGATCCGGCGGATCGCGCCCGCTCGCTACGAGGTCGGGTGTCTGCGCAGCTGGGACGAGCTGCGGACCCGGATCCGTGGGGCGCAGGCACACGCGCTCTTCCTGGTTGACCCCTACCACGGCAGGGGTCGGCTCCCCGGGAGCGCCCCGGAGCTGATCCAGCTGCTCCGGGACTTCCCCTCCACCACCGTGGTCGTGGCGATGGCGCCCCGGCCGGGGTGGCTCCAGGACGTGCTGACGCTCGGGGAGCGGGGTGTGACCGAGGTCATCGACCTGGGGAGCGAGCTTTCCACGGAGGCGGTCCGCCAGCGCCTGGACCGCGCGCGGGGCAGGCCCCTCCGCACGCTCCTGCAGCGCGGGGTGGAGGTCTCGGTCCCCGGCCGCGGAAGGGCGATCCTGGACACCGCGGTGGAGGTCGCCTCGTGCGGCGGCGGGGTGCACACCCTGGCGCGGGCGCTGGGGCTGTCCGGGCCTACGCTGCTCCGCTGGTGCGCCCGCTCCGGGCTCCCCAACCCGCGCCGCCTGATGATCTGGCTCCGGGTCCTGTCCGCGGCGGAGCTCCTGGACGACCCGGGCCGCTCGGTGCTGGACATCGCCTTTTCGTGCGGGTACTCGTCCGACCGTGCCCTGCGCCGCGCCCTCCTCTGCACGGTGGGGATCGGGCCCGCGGAGCTGCGCCGACGGGGCGCGTTCCGGACGGCCGCGGGGCGGTTCCTGGCCATGCTCAGACAGGTGCGCAGGCGCTCCCCAGCTCCCGCCCTGGCGCGGGTGGGGTAGAAAAGCGGAGGGCCCGACGATCAGATCCGACACTGCAAACCCGAACCGACCGACGATGGAGCACGTAACGACAGGACCGCTCGCGCTGGAGCTGGTGCGCGTGACCGAGGCCGCCGCGCTGGCCGCCGCGCGCTGGGTGGGGCGAGGCGACAGGGAGGCGGGCGACGGCGCCGCGGTGGAAGCGATGCGGCGGGTGCTCGCCGGCGTCGACATGGACGGCGTGGTGGTGATCGGCGAGGGCGCCAAGGACGAGGCGCCGATGCTGTACGACGGCGAGGTGGTGGGGAGCGGGCGCGGGCCCCGGTTGGACGTGGCGGTCGATCCCGTGGAAGGGACGTCGCTGCTGGCCCGTGGCGCGCCCGACGCCCTGTCGGTGATCGCCGTGGCGCCGAGGGGGAGCCTGTGGTCGCCCGGACC
>JAFAYN010000001.1 GCA_019240375.1 Gemmatimonadota bacterium | reverse complement strand
CGTCGGCAACCTGGTGCGCGCCGGCATCCAGGGCTTCCGCCAGTTCGGCGCCCACTTCCTCACCCACCTCCGCGCCTCGCTGATCGGCTGGATCACCGGCGCCATGAGCGGGGCGAACATCTACGTCCCGCAGGCCTTCACGCTGCGCGAGATCATCAAGTTCGTGCTGAGCGTGCTGGGGCTGACCTGGCAGAACATCCGGCAGAAGCTGGTGCGCGCCACCAGCGAGACGGTGGTGCGGGCGCTGGAGACCGGCTTCGACCTGGTGGTGACGCTGGTCACGCAGGGGCCGGCGGCGGCGTGGGAGCGGATCCAGGAGAGCCTATCCAACCTGCGCGAGATGGTCATGGAGCAGGTCATGACCTTCGTGCGCGACCGCATCGTGCAGCGCGCCATCACCACCCTGGTGACCAGCCTGAACCCGGCGGGGGCGTTCGTCCAGGCGGTGATCGCGACCTACAACACGATCATGTTCTTCGTGGAGCGCCTGCGGCAGATCGCGCAGGTGGCGATGTCGTTCATCGACTCGATCTCGGCCATCGCGGCGGGGTCGCTGGGCCCGGCAGCCAACCGCGTGGAGCAGACGATGGCCGGGCTGCTGACGCTGGTGATCAGCTTCCTGGCGCGGATCGCGGGGGTGGGGAACATCAGCGAGCAGGTGACCAGCGTTGTCAACCGGGTGCGCGCGCCGATCGACCGGGCGCTGGACCGGGTGGTCGACTGGATCGTCGCCCAGGCGCGGCGGCTGGGGCGGTTCGTCGCGCAGGCCGGCCTACCGCAGGACCCCAACGAGCGGCTGCGGCTGGGGATGGATGCAGCGGTCGCCGCCGTGAACCGCTTCGCGGGGAGCCGGGTCGGCGCAGCCGTCCTCACCCCGCTCCTGGCGGCCGTGCGGATCCGGTACGGCTTCCGGACTCTCGCCGCGGTGGCGGTGGGTGGCCAGTGGGTGGCCGAGGGGGAGATCAATCCACGTGCGCGGCGCAACCTGGGAGTGGCGGTGGCCGCCGGACCTGGGGGACCGGTTCGCGCTCCGACCCCCGTGGAGGTGGAGCTCTGCTACACGAACTACCTGAAGCTGAGCACCCAGCGCGAGGTGCAGTCGCGTACGCAGTTCGAGAGCAGCATGGCGCGCCAGTTCTACGACTTCGCGACGAACACCTGGCGGAACACCCAGCAGGTGTTCAACCGCGCGTTCGCCGACGTGCCCACCCTCACTCCCGCGGACTTCTGCTCACGCGTCTTCGGCGGTCAGTCGTACGACATGAGTGCGAAGAGCTTCACGCCGGTGCCGGGCTGGGTCACCACGCCCAACTGGCCGCTGGAATGGGTGCGGAGGAGGTTCAACGTGCCGGCACTGCCCAACCTGATCGTGCCGGTCGGGGATGCCGGTGCTCTCATACAGGCGGTGACCCAGAATCTGTCGCGTCTGTCCTTCCTGTCGGGGAACCAGGCAGGGGTGCAGCAGCTGCTCGTCTACCTGAAAGGTACGGGACCCGGAGAGATCGCCCCCCGCCTCCAGAACCTGATTTCCGCCAACCGCCTGCTCGGCCTCAACCTCACCCGGCTCGGCCAGACGCGGCCCACGGCCGGCGACACGGACCTGCTGGAGGCGCTGCGTGGCACCTCGGGCGCCGAGCGCACCGCGATCAAGGCTTTCACCGGCACGGATCTGTCCCGACTGCAGGGCCTGGTGCAGCCGTCGGGGGCCACCGTCTCCGCGGCGGACGTCGCGGTCGGAGTCCGGCTCGTCGGCCGCATCACCAATCCCACGGCACTCGTGGGATCGCACATGCCGCGGTGGATCAGGGCCTACAACGGGGGCGTACAGCCGGGTCGCATCCCCGTCGTGGTCTGGAACACCGGCCCGACCGGGCTCCAGTATCACTACGAGAAGCATCCCTGTGGGCAGAACCTCAACCCGGATCCCGCGGAGCCCTTCCGCTGGGCGGAGTACCTCGGGTACACCACCCGGCTGACGAAGGGGTGGCTGCTGGGGGCGATGGGGGGCGCGCCTCTCCTGCCGGCCGATGAACTCGCGCTCTTCGGTCGATCCCCCGCGGCCAACGGCGCCGCGATCGGGTCCGCACGGGCGCTCTACTTCTTCGGTACGTTTCTGCCGAGGTACGCCTCGGTGCTCGCCGCCCTGGTGGCCCAGTTCATGGGACGCTATGAAACACGCTCGCAGAACGATCTCCGCAGCGCCGGCGCCGCGTTCCTCGGCTTCGGTCTCGGGAAGACGCAGATCTATGCCGAGAAGGGCTCCGTCTTCATCGTCGCCAGCGAGAGCGGTACCTCCGGCACCTTCCAGATAGCGTCCGCCTACATGCCCACAGGTGGGCCGGCGGCCAAGATGGCGAGCAATGCAGGAGTCAAAGCCTACGACCTCAGGTGAGATGACCTCCGCTACCTTTTCGCTGTACTTCGGGCCCGGCCGGAAACCGGACATGGAGAGGGTGGGAGTGGCCGCCGCCGCGCTCGGCAACGTCACCACGTCCGGTCCCGACGCCCTGGGGGTGCGGCACGACCGGGGACGGGCCCGGCTCACCGTGGTGAAGACGGGTGACGAGTACACGCTCGATGCTACCTGTACGGCCGAGAGCACCGACGTCACCCGGGACGCCTGGCCGCTGGAGCTGGCCTCCCATCTGTTCGTCGCCCTGGGGGGAAGGCTCGGCGTCCTGGGGCCGGAAGAGATCGACCGCGTCACGGACGAGGCGAGGGCGAGCCGGCTCGACGTCTGGTGGTCGGAAGGGTGCCTCCTGGTCGACGAGCCTGCCGGGTCGCTGGCGCACTCCTTCGAGATCGGCTGGGGTGAGCAGGCGCGCTGGACCACCCGCCGGCTCGAGGGCGGGAACCTGGTCCTGTACCTCCCGGGATGGTTCGGTATGGAGGGGGAGAGAGACGATCACCGGTTCTTCTCACCGTTCCACCTGTTCTCCCCCGGGTTCGACAGGAACGAGAACCGTTACGACCAGCTGACGGTTACCGTTTTCGGCGCTTCGTGGAAGGAGGCTGCCGCCGCCGCTGCCTGCAAGCGACTGGTGGAAGTGGGGGAACCGCTGGAGATCCGGCTGCATCCCGCGCCACTGGGCTTCCCGGAGGAGGCCCTTGCCGCCGGATGGCTGAACCATGCAAGGAGCCACCTCGTCGACCAGTTCCCCCGGGCAGCCGCATGGAGCCAAGAGGACCGTGAGTTCGTGCGGACGCTGCTCTCGCTCCCGCTCGCCGTTCCGATCCACTTCGACACCTTCGTCAGACTCTCCATCCTGTTCGTCGGGGCGGTCCATCTGACATCTACAGCCGGTCCACTCGTGCTCTTCTGGACCGACCAGCCGGGCCGCGTCTGCCTCGGCTTTCCGCTGGGAGAGGAAATCTACGAAGGATACGTGCTCACTCCCGAGCAGGTCCGCGTGGCAGAGACTTTCATCGAGGCGCTCGGGCTCGAGTGGGGCGCCGCGTCGGTCGGGAACAACGGCACGCTCACCTCCCGGAGCCGGGAAGATGCCGACCTGATGCGGAGCTTCCCCTGGGTGTCTCCGTAAGGGCCGGCGGACCATGACGACCCAGGAAACCTCCTGTGTATCTCTTTAGCGGCAAGCAGTTTGCATACACCCGTCGGCAGGGAGCGAACAAATCTTCTCACCGATGGAGGTATAGCATGAAGAAGCTTCTCGGAGCCGCGATCGTCACGCTCGGAATGGCGGCCACCGCGGCCGGGGCGCAGGAGCCTGTTCGGCACGCCGTCAACGAGGCCGGCCACGCGACCGCGCACGCCGGCAAGACGGTCGCGAAGGGGACGCGCCATGCCGCCAACGAGGCGGGTCACGCCACCGCCCACGCGGCGAAGACGACCGCCAAGACCACCCGCCACGTCGCGAACGAGGCCGGTCACGCCACCGCCCACGCGGCCAAGACGACGGCCGCGGGCGCGCGCCATGCGGGGAACGAGGTCGGGCACACGACGGCGCACGCCGCCAAGGTGGTGACGGGGCAGCCGACCGGGCGCGAGACGCAGGCGATGTGGTCGCGGGCGCAGGTGAGCCAGGCGACCGCGCTCTCTACCGCCCAGGCCCAGGCCCGCGGCGGCACCCTCTACGAGCAGAACCGCGAGGCCCGCAACGGGCAGCCGGTATACGAGTTCAAGTTCCGCATGGGCACCAGCGCCAAGCAGAAGGTGGTGGTGGACGCGGTCACGGGGCGGGTACTCGAGAGCAGCCGCTCCTGAGCTGGGCTCCGGCGCTCGCCCGACACGGGTGAACGAACGACGCGCCGCAGCCCCGGAGGGCTGCGGCGCGTCCGCGTTGAGGGCTGCTTCCGGGAGACTACCTCGTCGCGCCCTTCTTGGTGGTGATGACGATGACGCCGTTC
>JAFAYN010000576.1 GCA_019240375.1 Gemmatimonadota bacterium | reverse complement strand
GAGCAGGGCGCCGACGCCACCGGCTCGTCGCGCCCGGTCGCGTCCGTCGTACGGGGGTCGCTTCAATGTTCTCGATGCGTGTGTCATGGATGTGCCGTTGGGGATGAAAAACAGGCCCCCTGCCCGGGCGCTGTGCCGGACGGAGGGCCTGTTTCGGCCGATCTCGTGTTGTATCTGATGCTCTGCCGCTCCCGCGGGGATCAGCTCCGTCGCATTCGTGCCATCGCACTCTCCTGTGTCGCCGGGGTGACCGTCCGCGTGGAGATCCTCCGGAATCCGGCAACAAAAAAGGCCCCGGTCTCAGGCAATGCGCCGAGCCGGGGCCTTCTTCCGTTGCTTCGCGTTTGGGAGGTCGAGTGGAATCTACCCTACCCGCTCATAACTGTCAACAACGTTATACACGTAAAATCAGTTCGCCCCGCCGTACGAGGAGATCGCGCCCTGGTCCGCCGCCTCCGCCACCCAGTTGTTCACCGTGCGCCGGAGCGTCTGCATGTGGTTGTTCTCCTCGGTCTCGTATGTCCGGTTCGCCAGCAGCACCGCCCAGGTGCCGCGGTCCGGGTCGATCCAGATGGAGGTCCCCGTGTACCCGGTGTGCCCGAAGGCGTTGGGCGAGATGCGCAGCCCCGCCGCGCCGCTCCCGCTCCGGTTGGGCGTCTCCCACCCCAGGGCACGCGTCCCGATCTGCCGACGGGCGAACATCCGGATCGTTTCCGGCTTCAGCACGCGGACCCCGTTCAGCTCCCCCTCGTTCGCCAGCATCGCCGCGAAGCGCGCCAGGTCGTGCGCGGTGGAGAAGAGCCCCGCGTTCCCCGCGATCCCCCCGAGCTGGCGGGCGATCGGGTCGTGCACCTTCCCCTGGAAGGCGTCGCCATGCTCGCGGGAGGTGGAGGCGCAGCGCTCGCACCCCATCCCCGCCTGGTAGGTGGTGGAGCGCATCCGCAGCGGCCCGTACACCCGGCGGTCGAGGAGGCGGTACACCGGCTCGCCCGCCGCCTTCTCCGCCGCGGCGAAGAGCACCACGAAGCCGATGTCCGAGTACTCCACCTGGTCGCCCGGGTAGCTCTGCAGCCGGGTGGCGACGGCCCGCGCGAGCGCCGCCTGCGGGTTCGGGGCGTACAGCTCGGCCCAGGCCGGGAGCCCCGAGGTGTGGGTGAGCAGGTGGCGGATGGTCACCCGGTCCTTGTTTCCGCCCGTGAACTCCGGGAGGTAGCGCGACACCGGCGCGTCCAAGTCCATCTTCCCGTCCTCCACCAGGAGCATCACCGCGGTGGTGGTCGCCACCACCTTGGTGAGCGAGGCCAGGTCGTACACCGTGCGGTCCGGGTCCACGGGGCCGTCCTCGTCGGTGATCCCCGTGTTCCCGATCCCGCGCTCCATCACCACGTGGTCGCGCCGCCCCACGGCCAGCGCCGCGCCGGGGAAGGCGCCGCGCTCCACCTCGGCGGCGACGGCGGCCTCGGCGTGGATCAGCCCGGTGAGGCTGAAGCCGACGCTGGCCGCGCTCGCCAGCTCGTGGTCGGAGCCGCGAACGACGGGAACGGGCGGGGCGAACACCGCGGACGCGGGCGCGACCAGGGTGGTGTCGGGGCGGAGGGACACGGGGGTCCCGGGGGCGGCGTGGAGAGACGCCGCCGCGGAAAGGAGCAGCGGGACGATCATGGCTGAGTTACTTCCGGGGATGTGAAGATGCCGGGGGTGCCGCAGCGATCTGTGTCAGCGGGGAAGGGGCAGGATAGTGCGGCCTGGAAGCGGTGTCAACGACAAAAAACGGGCCGTCCGGAAGCCGGATCGTAAAACCTTTTCCGACTTAACCACTTACCTCTTAAGGCCCGTTCCGAGCGTGCAAAGATTGCCGTGGGGCGGTACGGAATGCGTGCCCACGGCCACTCCCGGGGAGGGAGCTACCCCCCTCCCGCCCGGATCTCCTCCAGCTCCTCCCAGCGGGCGTAGAGCGCTTCCACGCGCGCCCCGGCCTCGTGGAAGGCGGCGGTCACGCGGGCGATCTCTTCCGGAGTATCGGCATACAGCGCCGGATCTGAAAGCTTCGCCTCCAGCTCCGCCTTTTCGGACTCGGCCCGGAGGATCGCCTCCTCCATCCCGGCCAGCTCCTTCTGCTCCTTGTACGAGAGCTTGCGCGGGCGGTCGGCGGTGGCGGGACGGGTGTCGCGCGCGGGGGTCTTCTTCTCGGCCGGCCTGCGGGCGGCCTCCTCGGCCTCGCGCTGCTCCTTCAGGCGGCGGTACAGGTCGTACCCGCCGGCGTGGCGGTGCACCTTCCCCTCGCCCTCGAACACGATCAGCCCGGTGGCGACCTTGTCCAGGAAGAAGCGGTCGTGCGTCACCAGGAGCACGCACCCCCTGTAGTCGGCCAGGGTGGACTCCAGCACCTGCAGGGTGACCAGGTCCAGGTCATTGGTGGGCTCGTCCAGGATCAGCAGGTTGGCGTCCTGCAAAAAGAGACGGGCGAGGAGGACGCGGTTCCGCTCGCCGCCGGACAGGGAGCGGACCGGCTGCCGCTGCTGCGCCGGGGAGAACAGAAA
>JAFAYN010000526.1 GCA_019240375.1 Gemmatimonadota bacterium | reverse complement strand
GGAGTCGGCCAGCACGCGGAGCGGCGCTCCGAAGAAATACGGGGTGGAGAACTGGTCGCGCTCCCCGGGGATCACCCGCAGGAACCCTTCCGGCGTGACGGAGCGGACGATCATCGACAGCTCGTCCATGTGCGCGGCGATCACCACGCGCGGCCCCGGCCCCGGGATGCGAAGGAGGAGGTTCCCCACCGGCGTGCGGGTCACCTCGCCCCGTCCCTCCCACTCCCGCTCTAGCCAGGCGACGACCGCGTCCTCCTCGCCCGTCGGACCGGGGAGGTCGGACAGGGCGCGCAGCAGCTCCTCCATCATCCCTCGTTCTTCTCCTCCACGCTCCCCACCCCCTGCGACAGGTAGTCGCGGGAAAGCTCCACGTAGTGGGCGGCGCTGTTGCGCACCCACCCGAGCGACGTCCCCTCCAGCTCCTTCTTCACCTTCGCCGGGGTCCCCGCGGCCATGTGCCGTGGGGGGATCTCCCCTCCGTCCGCGACCGTCGCCCCGGCGGCGATCAGCGCCTGCTCGCCCACGGTGGCGCCCTGCAGGACCACGGCGTTCATCCCGATCAGGGCGCCCCTTCCCACGGTGCAGCTTTCCAGGATGGCGCCGTGCCCCACCGTCACCTCCTCGCCGATGATCGTGGCGCCGCGTGCGCTGACGTGGATCACGCAGTTGTCCTGGATGCTGGTCCGCGCGCCGATGCGGATCTCGTGCTCCGGCTCGTCCCCGCGAAGGACGGCGCCGAACCAGATGCTCGCCTCCTCCTCGATGGTCACGTTGCCGATCACCACCGCCGTGGGCGCGACGAAGGCGGAGGGGTGGATCCGGGGGAAGATCCCGCGGAAGGGAAGGATGGTCGCCATGCTCGCCTCTACTCCGAAAGGATCGCCGCCAGGAGCGCGGCGTCGATGTTTCCCCCGCTCACCACCACGGCCACGGGTCCCCTGAGCTCGGGGAGGCGCCCTTCCAGGAAGGCGGCGACGACCACCGCGGCCGACGCTTCCGCGACGATCCCCTCCTCCTCGTACAGGGCGCGGATCGCGCGCCGCACCCCGGCCTCGGTCACCAGCACCACCTCGTCCACCACCCGGCGGGCGAGGGCCAGGCTGCGCGCATCGATGTCGCCCGAGAGCCCCTCGCACAGGGTGGGGAGAATCGGGGGGGAGCGCAGCTCGCCGGCCCGCAGCGACTCGTGCATCGCGTTGGTGGCCTCGGTCTGTACCCCGATCACCCGCACCCCGGGGCCGAGCGCCCGGGAGACGATCCCCACTCCGCCCAGCAGCCCGCCGCCCCCGGCGGGGGTCACCACCGTCCGGACCTCCGGGAGTTCGGCGAAGATCTCCAGCCCCACCGTCCCCTGGCCGGCGACCACCTCCGGGTCGCTGAAGGCGTTGACGAAGGGGAGCCCGGTCTCGGCCGCGTACGCCTCCGCCGCGTGGTGCGCCTCGTCGTATCCGCCCGGGATCTCCCGGAGCGTGGCCCCGAAGCGCGCGATCCGCCGCCGCTTGGTCGCCGCCGCCGTGGCGGGGACGAATACGGTGGCCGGGATCCCCAGCGTCCCCGACGCCCAGGAGATCCCCACCCCGTGGTTCCCCGCCGAGGCGGTCACCACCCCGCGCGCCCGAGCCTCCGCGTCGAGCGAGGCGAGCGCGTTGACGGCGCCGCGCAGCTTGAATGCCCCGGTGCGCTGCTGGTTCTCCAGCTTCAGGAACACTTCGGTTCCCGCCGCCTCGCTCAGCAGGTGGCTCCGCTCCAGCGGGGTCGCGCGCGCGATCCCCCGGATCCGCCGCGCGGCCGCGAGCACGTCGGTGATGGTCGGGAGCTGCTCAGTCCCGGTCTTCGCTTCCTGCATCTCGTCCGGCGTTGCGGGCCCCCTCCGCCTCGGAGGGCCCTCGTTCGTCCTCCCCCTGGTGCGGCCGGGTCAGCCGCGCCCGGAGCACCTGCGTCTCCGAGGCGTCCTCGATCCGGATCCGCACTCCCTCGCGCTCGAACTCGGCACCCGGCCGGGGAACGTAGCCCAGCTCCTCCAGCAGGTACCCGTTCAGCGAGCGGTGCTCAAGCTGGGGGAGGCTGGTGTTGAAGAAGTGGTTGATCTCGCGCAGGTCCGCGTACCCCTCCACCAGCACCTCGTTGCGCGAGACCCGGACGATCGGCTGCTCCTCCACGTCCGTCTCGTCCACGATGTCGCCGACCAGCTCCTCCAGGATGTCCTCCAGCGTCGCCAGCCCGTCGGTCCCGCCGTACTCGTCGATCACCACCCCCAGGTGGATCCGCCGCGTCCGGAAGTCGCTCAGCAGCTTGATCAGCGACACGCTCCCCGGGACGAAGAAGGGCTCCCGCGCCAGCTCGCGCAGCGTCACGTCTCGCTGTCCCGAGACCAGCGCCTGGTAGGCGTCGCGGATGTACAGGATCCCCACCACGTCGTCGATGGTCTCGCCGAAGACCGGGACGCGCGAGTAGCGCACCGTCCGGAGCTGCGGCGCCAGCTCCGCGAGCGTCATCCGCCCCGGCCAGGCGAGCATGTCCACGCGCGGCGTCATCACGTCCCAGGCGCGCATCCCCCCCAGGCGGAACACCCGCTCGATCATCTGCCGCTCGTGCTCCTCCATCTCGCGCCCGTCCAGCCCGAGCGCGGCGACCCCGGCGCGGTGGTCCTCGCCCGGGCGGGAGCCGTCCGACGGGGACCTCCGCCGGAGCAGGCGGCGCAGCAGGGCGCGCGGACCGATCACGCGGGCCTGGCCGGCGCGGGGGAAAGGAGGTCCGGCACGGGGGTGATCGGGAACCGGGGCGAAAGACTCATGACGTCTCCGCGCCTCCGGGGGTAGCCGACGGCGGGCGCCGGGCTCCGCCGCTCTCCACTAGGTCGGAATCT
>JAFAYN010000429.1 GCA_019240375.1 Gemmatimonadota bacterium | reverse complement strand
CGGGGCGCGGTCGGCGGTGGAGGTCACCCGGGGGGAGGGGGACCGTACCGGTCACGGCACCGGGTGCGTCACCACCCTGTTCCGCGTCGCGCCCGACGCGGAGGTCTATCCCGTGCGCGTCTTCGACGGCACGCTGGAAACCTCGGTCCCCGCGCTGCGGGACGCCCTCCTCTGGGCGGTCCGCGAGGGGTTCGACGTGATCAACCTGAGCCTCTGGACGCCTCGCCCGGACGCGCTGGTCCCGCTGTACGCCGCGTGCGAGGAGGCGCGCGCCGCCGGGAGCATCGTCGTGGCGGCGGCGCCTCGCGAAGCGGACCACGCCTACCCCGCCGTGTTCGACAACGTCCTCAGCGTCGGCGTGGGACCGCACGACGGACCGTTCGAGTACGAGTACCACGCGGGCGCCGCCGTGGAGTGCCTGGCCGCCTGTGGCGACCGGGGGTGGGTGACGGGGCTGGGCGGCGAGCGCATCCGGGCCTCCGGCTCCAGCTTCGCCGCACCCAACGTGGCCGGGATCGTGGCGCTGCTCCGGGAGCGCTACCCCGCCGCGCCGCTCGACGAGGTCCGCGCCCTCCTGGATCGGTACGCCGTGAGGCGAATGGCGTGAACCGGCCGGGGTCGTTCGCGACCCTTGCCCTGACTGCGATGTCGATGAATAATAGGTGGCGTTTCGGCCCCGGGTGAAACGTGCCACCCCGTGCACGAGCACGCCCTCCCTCTTCTCCATTCCTTCCCCACACCATTTCCCCGGCGGCGCTCCGGGTCCGGAGGCATCCCGCCACGGCGCCCGCGCCGGGGAAGCCTACACCGCGACCCCGCGAACCTTCCGGCGGCTCTCCATAGGCGACCTGGCTACTGCCGGCAGGTCCCGAATGGCGCCCGGCAATTCCGCCCGGGGGCCATCTTCCACGCTCCTCCCAAGGAGGCGGTATGCAAGGTAAGCTGAAGCTGAGCCTGGACGATCTGCGTGTGGAAACGTTCGAGACGACCGCCGCGCCGGAGCACGCTGCCGGCACGATCCGGGCCCTCTGCGACAACAACTCCTGCCAGGGGTGCACGGACTGCTCGGCGTGCACCGGCTGTACCGGCTGCACCGCCTGCACCGGCTGCACCAACTGCAGCGGCTGCACCGGCTGCACGGAGTGCACCGTCTGCAGCGGGTGCACGGTCTGCTCGGACTGCTCGAACTGCACCCATGGCACCAACTGCACCAACTGCACCAACGTCACGGTCAACGGCTGAGGCGGAAACGGGCATGCCCTCGCGGGAGGGCATGCCCGAAACGAGTCCGGTTTTTCCTCACCTCCCCGGCGCCGGGCCGCATCTTCAAACCCCCTGACCGTCTCCGATGACGACCCTCGCGCATCCCGCTCCGCACCCCGTCGGCGGCCGCTCCCCGGACGCCGTTCTCCTTCCGCACTTCGTCTGCCGTCTTTCGGGGCTCCCCGTGGGGCACGTCGAATCGCTCCGGGGCCCCCGCTGCGAGGCGCTCCTGTCCCGCCTGCACGACCTGGAGCGCCGGCTTGCGGCCGCCCGCGACGGGATCTCGGCGCTCCTGCACGAGGCGGTGCGCGCCGGAGAGGAAGGCGAGGGACGGCGCCACCTGGTGCAGCTCCGCCGCGACCTGTACAACCTGCGCCCGGCGAGGCCCGCCGCCCTGGAGGCCGCCCGCGCGATCCTCTCCCCCGCGCAGGGCGCGGAGGTGGAGGCGTTCGCCGCGATCCTGTGCGAGCGCGCGGAGACGACCGCCGCGCTCCGGGAGGCGCACGCGGGGGAGACCCGCGCCGCGCGCCGCCGCTTCCGCGCGCTCCTGGACGACCCGGGCTTCCAGAAGGGGCTCCTGGTGTCGAGCCGGACGCTGCACGGGGCGCAGGAGCGCTACCGGGCGGCGGGGGACGCGGCGCTCGGCGGGAAGCTGGAAAAGACGGAGCGGGGGCTGCTGCGCTACTTCACGCGCACGGCCATGAAGGCCACCCCGTTCGCCACGCTCTGCGCCGTGGTCCCCGGGACCTTCGTCCCGGCCGCGGACGGGGAGGGCTTCCGCCTGGACGGAGACCCGCTCGCCAAGCGCAGCGTGGCGCGCCTGAACAAGCAGGTCCACGGGATCGCCACCCACTTCCTGCTGAGCCGGCGCGACCTCCGCCCGCACCTGCACGTGGAGCTGAACCCCACCGTCGCGGAGGAGGGGGACCGGATTGCGTACCTCGCGGTGCACCAGGGCCGGGAAGCGTTCCAGCGCCTCCCGCGGAACCCGGTGGTGGAGCTGGTCGCCGCCACGGTGGCGGAGCGGGGGCACCTCCCGCTGGGCGAGCTGGCGCGCGTTCTCGCCGCGCACCCCGACGTGGAAGCCACCGAGGAGGAGGCGCTGGCGTACGTGGGCCGGCTGGTGGACACGGGGCTGCTCCGCTTCCGCCTGGGGATCCGGGAGCAGGACGTGGACTGGGACCTCCCCATGCGCGCCCTGCTGGAGTCCATCCCCGACGAGCGGGCGCACCTCCTGGCCGGCGTGCTGGCGAAGCTGCGGCGGGAGGTGGCGCGCTTCGAGTCGGCAGGGGTGGAGGAGCGGGACTCGATCCTGGCGGAGTGCCGCCGCGAGCTGGAGTCCCTGCGTGAGCCGCTGAAGCTGCGCGGGGTGAACCTGGGGATGCTCCCCTTCATGGAGGACGCGACCGCCGACGCGTCGGTCGCCATCGCGCGCGCGCCCGGGGTGCTGCGGGTGGAAGAGGCGCTGGAAAGCT
>JAFAYN010000234.1 GCA_019240375.1 Gemmatimonadota bacterium | reverse complement strand
GACGTGGACCGGGCCTCGTACAGCAACGTCCGCCGCTTCCTCCTGGACGGGGAGCTCCCCCCCAAGGACGCGGTGCGCATCGAGGAGATGGTCAACTACTTCTCGTACGACTACCCGGAGCCGCGCGGCGAGCACCCCTTCTCGGTGACGACGGAGGTGGGGGACGCCCCCTGGGCGCCGGGGCACCGGCTGCTGCGCATCGGGGTGCACAGCCCGCGGGTGCAGACGGACCGGCTCCCGCCCAGCAACCTGGTCTTCCTGATCGACGTGTCCGGCTCCATGGAGAGCCCGGACAAGCTCCCCCTGGTGAAGCAGTCGCTCCGCATGCTGGTGGACCAGCTCCGCCCGCAGGACCGGGTGGCGCTGGTGGTGTACGCGGGCGCCGCGGGGCTGGTGCTCCCCTCCACTCCCGGGAGCCAGCGAGGACGCATCCTGGACGCGCTGGAGCGCCTGGAGGCGGGGGGGTCCACCGCCGGGGGCGCGGGACTCCGCCTGGCCTACCAGGTGGCCCGGGAGAACCACATTCCCGGCGGGAACAACCGCGTGATCCTGGCGACCGACGGCGACTTCAACGTGGGCGTGTCCAGCGATGCCGAGATGACCCGCCTGGTGGAGGAGAAGCGCGGGCAGGGGACCTTTCTGACCGTGCTGGGCTTCGGGACGGGGAACCTCAAGGACAGCAAGATGGAGCAGATGGCCGACCATGGCAACGGGAACTACGCCTACATCGACAACCTGCTGGAGGCCCGCAAGACGCTGGTGAGCGAGATGGGCGGGACGCTGCTGACGGTGGCCAAGGACGTGAAGCTGCAGGTGGAGTTCAACCCGGCGCGGGTGAAGGCGTACCGGCTGATCGGCTACGAGAACCGGATGCTGGCGAGCGAGGACTTCAACGACGACCGCAAGGACGCCGGGGAGCTGGGCGCCGGGCACTCGGTGACGGCGCTGTACGAGATCGTCCCGGTGGGGGCGGACGCGGACGGCGCGGTGCGGACGGTGGATCCGCTCCGCTACCAGGCGCCCTCGCGCCCCGCCGCCGGGGCGGCGACGGGCGGGCGGGAGCTGGCCTTCGTCAAGGTGCGCTACAAGCGTCCCGCCGAGGAGCAGAGCCGATTGATGCAGCAGCCGGTGCTGGACCGCTCCGGCGCGCCCTCGCGCGACCTGTCCTTCGCCGCGGCGGTGGCGGGGTTCGGGATGCTCCTGCGCGAGTCGGAGAACGCCGGCACCCTGACGCCCCAGCAGGTGGCGGCGCTGGCGCGGGACTCCCGCGGCGAGGACCGGGAGGGGTACCGCGCCGAGTTCGTCCGGCTGGTGGAGCTGTTCCGCGACCTGCGGAGCGCCCACGGGGCGGCCGAGGACAGGCGCTGAGCGCACGCTGGCGAGACGAGGCGTCCCCGGCCGTCGGCCGGGGGCGCCTCGCCGCGTCCGGTGACTTCCACGGCCGGCGCCTCGTCATCGTGGAGGTTGGGAGGGAAGCTCCGATGAAGTAGCTTTCCCCTGCCGGCAGGGGATCTCCCCCTCGTCCACGACCCTGCTCCCCGCTGCACGCATGGCCGCACATACCCGGGCCCGACGGATCGCCTCCTGGGCGGTGCTCACCGCCCTCCTGGCCTGCTCGGACTCCACGGGCCCCTCGCCGGAGCCCCCCACGGTCACGATCGACCGGATCGAGCTGTCCGCTCCCGCCACCCGCCTGGAGGTGGGCGCGACCGTCCCGGTGACCCTCACCGCCCGGAGCGCCGCCGGCCAGGTGGTGGCGGTGCAGGAGGTGGCGTGGTCGTCCAGCGACACGGTGGTGGCGACCGTGACCGGGGCGGGGCTGGTGAGCGCGCGCGCGGTGGGCGCCGCCACGATCCGCGCCGTAGCCGCCGGGCGCACGGGCGAGCTGCCGATCACCGTGGTGCCGGTGCCGGTCGCGTCGGTGACGGTGGTCCCCGACACGGCCACCGTGGAGGTCGGCGGGCGGAGGACGCTGGCGGCGGTGGCGCGCGGCGCGGACGGGCGGGAGCTGGCGGGGCGTACCCTCCGCTGGTCGAGCGCGGACACGCTGGTGGCCGCCGTCCTCCCGGACGGGACGGTGGAGGGGCGGGCGCCCGGCGCGGTGGTGGTGACGGCGCAGGTGGACAGCGCGCGCGGCACTGCCCGGGTCACGGTGATTCCGGCGCGCGTGGCGAGCGTGGCGGTGACGCCCGACACGGTCACCCTCGTCGAGGGGAGCACGCGGCAGCTCACCGCCCTGGCCCGGAGCGCGTCGGGGGCGGAGCTCACCGGCCGCCCGGTGCGCTGGTCGAGCGGGAACGAGGCGGTCGCCGCCGTCGGCGCGGACGGGACGGTGGAAGCGCGCGCGGCGGGGACGGCCACCATCACCGCGCAGGTGGACAGCGTGCGCGGGACCGCCACCGTGACGGTGCGGCCCGCGCCCGTCGCCACCCTGTCCGTCGTCCCGGACACCGTCCGCCTCACGGTGGGGAGCACGCGGCAGCTGGTGGCGGTGGCGCGGAGCGCGGAGGGAAAGGTCCTGACCGGCCGGGCCGTGCGGTGGTCGAGTGGGAACGAGCGGGTGGCGACGGTGAGCCCGGAGGGGATCGTGGCGGGAGCGGACGTGGGGGCGGCGACGGTCACCGCCGAGGTGGAGGGGATCCGCGCGACGGCGGCGGTCACCGTCGCCTCGATCCCCCTCCCGACGCTGGGGGTCGAGGAGATCCCCGTGAGCTTCATCCCCGTCCACCTCGCCGCCCCGCCCGGGGACTCGCGTCTGTACGTGGCCGGGCTGCACGGGACGATCCACGTGGTGCAGGGCGGGCGGGTCCAGCCGGAGCCCTTCCTCGACCTCACCGACCGGGTCTCGCAGGAGGACCTGCTCGGGCTGTACACCATCGCCTTCCACCCGCGCTTCGCGGAGAACGGGTACGTGTACGTCGACTACACCGACCGGAGCGGGGTGCAGCGGATCG
>JAFAYN010000180.1 GCA_019240375.1 Gemmatimonadota bacterium | reverse complement strand
TGGAGCGCTACCTCCACGCGCTGGGCGACCTTTCCGAGAACGTGGCCCGCTACAACAACCTGTCGAACCCCGACTCGGCGGACACGCGGAAGCTGGTCAAGCTGGTGTCGTACCTGTACGGACGGGAGCTGCCGACCCACTCGGCGTCGGGCTGGGAGTTCTACACCGCCGCCATGCGCTCGGCCAGCGCCCCCCGCGTCACCGACGACCGCACCCAGCGGGCGCTGGACCGCTCCGACCTGCTGATGCGCGCTTCGTACGACGGCCTCTTCGAGCGGCTGGACGCGCTGCGCGTCCGCGCCGCCTCGGCCTCGTACGCCGCGGACGGGACGCGGAACTTCGGGAGCATCCGCGACGAGATCGCGGGGGTGCGCGGCTTCTTCGACGACTCCGAGTCGTACTGGCTCGATCCGCGGGCCGCGGTGGGAACGCGGGTGCGCGGGGCGCTCGACTCCCTACCGCGGACGCGCTTCGTGGACGCGGACGCCTTCCGCCGCGGCTTCCTGGACCGCTTCCGCTCCCTCCGCTACGAGAAGCTGCGCCAGATCGGCGAGGGGCTGGAGCCGTACAGCGGCGGGGTGGGGCTGGCGTCGTACTCGACCGACCCCGCCGCCACCCCGGGGACGGTGCTCGCCCTCCGCGCGGCGCTCGACTCGCTGCAGCGGCAGAGCTTCGCGGAGCAGGGCGACCCGGTCCGCGTCCGCGCCGCCATCCCCGCGGGGACGCGGCTGGTGTGGGACCCCCGCATGCTCGACCTGGCGCTCGCAAAGGTGCGCGATTACGACCGCTTCGTCGGCCACGCCTTCCCCGGGCTCACCCCGGGAGCGCAGACGCTGGTGCAGGGGCTGGCCGCCGCGGAGCTGGAGGCCGGGGTGACGCGCGCCGTGGCAGGGGCGATGCGGCAGGCCCCCGTCCGCAACGCCTTCGGGCAGCGCGGCGCCGACCGCGACCTGCGCGAGCGGGTGGCGGAGTTCGGGCAGGCGTCCGACCGGCTGGTGCAGGTGGTGGGGGCGCTGGACCGGCTGGGGCTGGACCAGGCGCGTGACGACCTGGCGGGCGTGGTCCTGGCGCAGGCCGCGGGGATGCTGGCCGACGCCGACCGCCTCCTCGCGGGGAGCGGCTCCTACCTCCCGGCCGACGGATTCGACGCCTGGGACGGAAGCGGGTCGCCCGCGCTGGCCGCGTACGGAGCGGGGACCCCGGACGAGCTGGAAGCGTACCTGGCGGCGCAGCAGCAGCGCGTCCGCGCCCTGTTCGATGGGCTCGCCGCGCCGCTCCTGGGGGCGGTGACCGCCGCCCCGCTGGCTCCCGCCGCGGAGGCGCTGGGGTACGCCGCCTCTCCCGTGGTGGCGCGCTGGCGGACCATCGACGCGGCGCTGGACGGCTACGACGCCAAGGCCCCGGGGAACACGCTCGCGGCGCTGGAGAACTTCATCCGCGTCGACCTGCGCGACGGGGGCGGGACGTGCGCCCGCGGCCGGGCGCCGCGGGCGGCCGACTACTTCGGGGAGCAGCTCGCGCGGGTGCGCTCGGCCTTCCAGGCGCGCTGCCGGGGGCTCGCCGGGGCGGGCGCGGTGGCCGGGTACGACCGGATCCAGGACGCCTTCCAGGAGGACCTCGCCGGGCGCTTCCCCTTCGCCCCGGCGTCGGCCGGGGGGAGCGAGGCCGACCCCGAGGCGATCCGGGCCTTCTTCCGCCTGATGGACGACAACGAGTCGGCGTGGCGGCAGGTGGTGGGCGGCGGGGCGGGGGTGGGCGGGCCGGGGAGCCCGCAGGCGCTCTTCCTGGAGCAGCTCGTCCGGGCGCGCGCCTTCCTGGCCCCCGTCCTGGCGGGGGACAGCGCCGCCGGGCCGACGTACGTGGTGGGCGCGGAGTTCCGGGTGAACCGCGCCCGCGAGGCGGGCGGGGACCAGATCGCCGCCTGGACGCTGGACGTGGGGACCACGCGCCTGGAGCCCCGCGGCGCCGACAGCACCGCCGCCTGGAGCCCGGGCGACCCGGTGCGAGTCTTCCTGCGCTGGGCCACCGAGTCGCCGGTGACGCCCGCGCCGGGCCCGGGGGCGCGAGTTTCCGGGCGCACGGCGACCTGGGTGTACGGGGGAGGGTGGGCGCTCCTGCGCCTCCTCCGCCAGCAGGCCGCCCTCCCGGGGGAGGGCGGGACCGAGCGCGGGCGGAGCACGCTCCGCTTCGCGCTCCCCACGCAGCCCTCGGGCGAGGCGCGCGTCTTCCTCCGCCTCCGCCTCCTGAACCCGAAGACCGGGGCCGAGGTCGCGTTCCCCACCTTCCCGACCAGCGCCCCGACGCTCCGCGCCACGCGCCCCTCGCGGCAGCGGGCCGCCCCGGCGCAGGACGCCCTCCAGACCGCCGCCCTCGCCCCCGCTCCGCGGGACCGCCGATGACCGTCGCCACACCCACCACGCCGCTCCCGGACCCCGGGCGCTTCCTGCTCCCCGTCACCGACGGGGAGCCCTCGGGCCCCTCCCTTCGCTACGAGGGGACGTACGACCGGGTCCGCGAGGCCCGCCGCAGCGACGACCCCTCGCTCCCGCAGGGGGTCTGGCAGCGCGAGCTGAAGCGCGCCGACTGGCCGCTCGCCGCCGAGCTGTGCGCGCGGGCGCTGGAAACGCGCTCCAAGGACCTGAACCTGGGCGCCTGGCTGCTGGAGGCGTGGCTCCACCTGCACGGCGCCGCGGGGCTGCGCGCGGGGACGGAAACGCTCCTCCTCCTGTGCGAGAGCTTCTGGGACGACGTCCACCCCCGGATCGAGGACGGCTCGGCGGAGGCGCGCGCGGCGCCCTTCTTCTGGATCAACGAGCGTCTCCCGGCGGAGCTGCGCGGCCTCCCCGTCACCCGCCCCGCCGACCCGGACACCCGCCCCTACACCTGGGGCGAGTGGCAGGACCTCCTCCGCGCCGAGGCCCGCGCGAAGAAGGGGAACCCCGAGATCTCCCCCGGCCGCAAGGAGATCGAAGCCGGGGTCGCCGCGACCGACCCCGGCGTGTACCGCGCCATGGCGGCCGACCTGCGGGCCGCCGACCAGGCGCTGGCCGCGCTCCAGGAGCTGCTGGAGCGGCGCTGCGGCGCGGACGCGCCCACCCTGTCCCGCATCCGCGAGGGGGTGGACGGGGTGGCGCGCTGGACCGCGGAAACGTACGCCCGGGTGGCTCCCCCGGAGCCGGAGCCCACCCCCGAGCCCGAGACCCCAACCGCCGAGGAGGCCGCGATGCCCCCCGAAGCCGCCGAGGCCCCCGCCGCGTCGCCGGCCGCACTGCGCGTCCGCCCCTTCGCCTCGCGCGAGGAGGCGTACCGGGCGCTCACCGATGCCGCCGACTACCTGATGCGGACCGAGCCCCACTCCCCCGTGCCGTACCTGGTGCGGCGCGCCGTGGCGTGGGGCGGACTCTCGCTCGCCGACCTCATCAGGGTTTTCCTCGAGGAAGGACAAGACCTCTCCTCCATCCGCACCCTGCTC
>JAFAYN010000176.1 GCA_019240375.1 Gemmatimonadota bacterium | reverse complement strand
GGGGGCGACTCGGCGCTCACCGACCGGCTGGGGGGGCTGCACCGCACCATCGACCAGCTGGTCCGGATCGACCCGGCGCAGGAAGGGATCCGCGAGCTGTACGACACCGCCTACTACGCGCTCCAGGAGCTGGGGGAGCGGATGGAGGCGTACTCGCTGGCGGTGGAGCACGACCCCGGCCGGCTGGACGAGATCCGCCGCCGGCAGGACCTGTTCTTCCGGCTCAAGACCAAGTATGGGCCCGAGCTGGCCGACGTGATCGAGACGGGTCGGAAGGCGCGCGCCGAGCTGGACCTGATCGAGGGCGGCGAGTTCGAGCTTTCGGCGTTGCAGGAACGGGAGCGGGAGGCCGCGGCCGAGCTGAGCAGGCTGGCCGGCGACCTGAGCAAGCGCCGCGCGAAGGCGATGACCGCGCTGGCTAAGGAGGTCAACGTGATCCTCCCCGAGCTGGGGATGGCGGGCGGGCGCTTCGAGGCGGTCGCGGTGCCGCTGGGGGCTCCCGGGGCGCACGGCTCCGAGGAGGTGGAGTTCCGGGTGTCGCTCAACAAGGGGTTCGATCCCAAGCCGATCGCGCAGGTGGCGTCCGGGGGCGAGCTTGCCCGCGTGATGCTGGCGCTCAAGACGATCCTGGCACGGCTGGACTCGGTGCCGACGCTGATCTTCGACGAGGTGGACACGGGGATCGGCGGGCGTGTCGCGCTGCAGGTGGGGGACAAGATGCGCGAGGTGGCGGGGAGCCATCAGGTGTTCGCCATCACGCACCTGCCGCAGATCGCTTCCCGGGCGCACCATCACTTATTGGTGGTGAAGCAGGAGCGGAGCGGGAAGACGACCACCGAGGTGCGATCTCTCGACGACGGCGGGCGGGTGCAGGAGATCGCGCGGATGCTGGGTGGGGATCCGGAGAGCGCGGTGTCGCTGGAGCACGCGCGGGAGCTGTTGGAGCGAGGTGGTGTAGGGGCGGCGAGTTAGCTTTTGTCGCGAGGGTCGGGGCCGCTCCAGAGCCGGACGATACTGCCGTCCGTCTCTTCCGCGGGGCCGGTGAGCCTCACGAAACAGCCGTGAGTCTCCCCGTCCGCTACGGGAGCCACGCCCAAACCGCCGGGCGCGTCTCCCTCGCAACAGAAGGTGGGAACGGCAGGGAACTACGAAACGACACAGGGCGAGCATCCGCGTGGGTGCTCGCCCTTCTGTTGTTGCTGTTGCGGGCCTTCCCCCAGAATTGGGGGAAGGTGCCGAGCGTAGCGAGGCGGATGGGGGCGTGCGGCGCCGGCTCTCGCGTGGAGGTCAGCATCGTAGCCCCCCCTCCCCCGGCCCCTCCCCACAGGTGGGGAGGGGAGCACTACAACTACAGCATTGTCTTGCAGTGCTCCCCCTTTCTCCCGCTTGCGGGGGAAAGGGGGCCGGGGGGATAGGGGGCCAGCAGTTGCAGGCTATCCCCTGTAACCTGTCCCCTGTAACCTGCCGTTACCTCGCCTTCCCCCACGCCGGCACGAAGAGCCGCCCCGTCAGCCGGAGCATCCCCGTGTCCGCCACGCCGCCCGTTCCCGTGATGGCGGTGTCGTAGTCCAGCCAGACCTCCAGCGGGATGTTGGTGCGACGGGCCAGGAACGATGCCATGGTGCTGTAGGTGGTGCCGAACCCCAGCGTCTGCACCGTCCCCGCGCCCGTGCTTTCCAGCCCCACCAGCGCTGTGGGCGCGCTCGACGAGCTCGCGGTCCCTTCGTAGGTGGTCTCGCCCACGTGCGCGAAGCCGTAGCGGCCGGTCAGGGCGATCTGGCTGGTGAGCTGGTAGCGCGGGGCCACGCTCAGCGCCATCTGCGCGCCGGGGCTGCGGCGTACGGTGACCGCCTCGCCGAGGGGAGTGTACGGCTGGCCCGGTGTCCAGGTCAGGCGCTCCACGTCTCTCGCCAGGAGAGCGGTGTACCTCGCCGCCGTGCCTACCCAGAAGCGACTGCTCAGGCCGAAGTCCCCGAACGCGGCCACGGTCGCGCCTGCGTGCCCCACGTCGCCGATCACGTCCGTCAGCAGCGAGTCCCGGTTCACGCCCAGGGCGGTGGGGAGGCGGATCCCCGCCTCCACGGCGATGCGCGTTCCGTGCGCGCCGGGGCTCAGCTCCACCCCCACCGGGCCGGTGAGCTGCATCCTGGCCGCCAGCTCCACGTCGCCCAGCAGGTAGTCGCCGTGGTGGCTCTCGAAGGGGAGCGGCTGCAGGCTGGCGGCGCCCAGCAGGGTGTTGAGCTGGGTGGAATTGACCGCCCGGGTGGGGAGGGGGAGCGTCGTGGTGTCGCCGGTCGCGCGGAGGTAGCGCCGCTGCAATTCGCTCCCGGCCCTCGACCCGGCCAGGGGGAGGGCGGCGAGCCGCCCGATGGAGGCCAGCGACGGACTGATCTTCCCCAGCAGCTTGGACAGCGTGTCGGCCCGGGTGTTCAGGCCGAGCGTGCCGCCGGCCAGGCGGAGGCCGGTCAGCTCCGTGGCGCGTCGCTCCAGCGGCACCGTCAGGCGGGCGGTGACGCGCGGGAGCACGCCGGCCTCCACGAAGAGCGGTACGCGCCGTACGTCGGCGGCCAGGCTCACGTCCAGCGTCCCCAGGTTCACGTCCTCGGCCGTCGGCGCGAAGGTGTCGCCCGCGCGCGCGGTGGCGGTGAAGAAGCGCGCCAGGCTGTCCTGCACCGTCCTGAGCGCCGGGAAGAACGAGGCGGGGAAGGTGGTGGCGAACGGCGCTCCGAGCGAGCCCGACCCGTCCGACCCCAGGCGCGAGCTGAAGTAGGTGTACTCTCCGGCCACGCCCGCGGCGACCACGCCGCGCGGGAGCACGCGCGCGTCCTGGCCCTGCGCGCGCGCCGCGCCCGCGCACAGCAGGAGGGCGAGGGAAACGCCGGCCGCGCGACGAGATAGCTTCATGGAGGGGATCACGCTGTTCTGGGACCGTGCGGCCGGGGCGGGAGGCCCGGGCCGCTCCGCCTTCCGCGGCGGACGCAGGACGCTAGCGGTCCGGTTCCACGCTGTCAACGCGGACGGGGCGCGAAAACCGAGTCGTGGGGCGGGGTGGAGGGTTGACGGGT
>JAFAYN010000024.1 GCA_019240375.1 Gemmatimonadota bacterium | reverse complement strand
TGCGCAGGAAGGGCCCCTCGCCGCTCCCGGACAGGAAGCCCCCGAAGGCGTGCTCCGTCGCCTCGTCGCGCTCCCAGTAGCCGCCGGCCACGCTGGGGCCCGACACCCAGATCTCGCCCACTGTGCCGGCCGGGCGCTCCATGCGTGTTTCCGGGTCCACGATCCGCACCCGCTGGTCGGCGGCGCTCCGCCCCGACCCCACCAGGGTGCGCGCGCCGGGCTGGTCCGCCGCCACCGGGAGGGCGCGGTCGTGGGCCAGCTCGTCGCCGTCCACCGACAGGAGCACCGGCTCCGCCTCGCGGGCGCCGCCGGTCACGATCAGCGTCGCCTCGGCCAGCCCGTAGCAGGGGAAGAAGGTTTCCGGGCGGAAGCCTGCGGGCGCGAACGCCTCCGCGAAGGCGCGCAGCGTCTCGTGGCGCACCGGCTCGGCGCCGTTGAAGGCGAAGTTCCAGGCCCCCAGGTCGAGCGCCGCCCGGTCTTCCGGGGTGCTCTTCCGGACGCACAGGTCGTAGGCGAAGTTGGGCCCGCCGCTGATGGTGGCGCCGTAGCGCGAGATGGCTTCCAGCCAGCGCATCGGGCGCTGGATGAAGGCCACCGGGGAGAAGAGGATCGCCTCGTACCCGGTGTAGAGCGGCTGGAGGAGCCCGCCGATCAGCCCCATGTCGTGGTACGGCGGGAGCCAGATCACCGAGCGGCTGCGCGGGGTGGAGCCCGAGAAGCGCTCCAGCAGCGAGGAGTTGTGCAGGAGGTTGCCGTGCGAGACCATCACCCCCTTGGGGGCGGAGGTCGAGCCGGAGGTGTACTGCAGGAAGGCCAGCGTGCTCCCGGAGATCGCGGGCGGCGTCCACCCCTCCGCCTCCTCCGGCGGGAGGGTGTCCGTCCCCACCCAGCGAAGCGCGGACAGCTCCGGGGTGTGAAGGCACAGCCGCTCCACGTCGGCCAGGTGCCCGGCGTCGGTCAGCGCCAGCGTGGGGCGCGCGTCGGCGACGATGCTCCGCAGCCGCGGCGTGGGGCGCGTCCGGCTGGGCGGGTACACCGGCACCGCCGTCACCCCGGCGTACAGGCACCCGAAGAACGCCGCCACGTAGTCCAGCCCCGCCGGGTACAGCAGGAGCGCCCGCTCGCCCGCGGCGCCGAGCCGCTGCAGGTGGGCGCCGATCGCGCGGGCGCGCGCGTCCAGCTCCGCGAAGGTCAGGGAGCCCTGCTCCCGCTCGCCGTCCTCCAGGAAGGTGTAGACGCGCCCCTCCGGGTCGGAGTGGGCGCGGCGCAGGCAGAGCTCGACCAGCGTGGAGGACTTCTCGACGAAGCGCATGGTGCCCGGGAGGTGGTGCTGGAGAGGCGCGGATCGGTACCGCGGGCGGGGACCGGGGAGGTGCTCCCCGGTCCCCGTGAGATCAGACGGCGGCGCCCGACGGGTGCGGCGCGATCACCGGGATCTGCTGGAGGAGCCGGCGGTACGCGTCGGCCGGGCCGTCGTACTCCACCCGTCCCTCCTGCAGCTTCACGATCCGGTCGGCGGCGCCGTAGTAGCGGTCGTCGTGGCTGATCACCAGGACCGTCTTCCCGCGCTCCTTCAGCTCGCGGAGGATCTCGTGGTAGAAGACGTCCTTGAAGTGCGGGTCCTGGTCGGCGGCCCACTCGTCGAACACGTAGATGGGACGGTCCTCCAGGTACGCGGTGAGGAGCGCGAGCCGCTTGCGCTGCCCCTGCGAGAGCGCGGTGGTGGAAAGCTGCCCGTTCTCGATCCGCACCTTGTGGTGCAGCCCCAGGCGGCGCAGGTACTCGCGGGCGTGCGCGTCGGTGGAGGGGTGGTCGAGGCCGAGCAGCGTCTCGAACAGGTAGAAGTCGGCGAACACGGCCGAGAACTGGTTCTGGAACTGCTCGCGGCTCTCGTCGGTGACGGCCTGCCCGTCGAAGCGCACCTCGCCCGACTCCGGGGCGTACAGCCCGGTGATCAGCTTGAGCAGGGTGGTCTTGCCGCTCCCGTTGCCGCCGATCAGGAAGGTCAGCTCGCCCGGGCGGAGGCGGAAGTCGACCGGCCCCAGGGTGAAGCTCTTCCCCTCCTCGTCGTGGTACGAGAGCGCGACCCCGTCCAGCTCCAGGCTGTGCCAGGTGGGGGAGGTGGTCACCTCCGCGTCGGCCGCGGCGCCGAGGAAGCCGCCCTGCTCCAGCGTGAACCCGAGCCGCTGGATCTTGTTGTAGGCGACGGTCGCCCGCCCCAGGGTGGGGAGCTCGTTCATGACGACCTGGATCGGCCCGACGATGTACAGCACCATCAGCACGTAGCCGGTGAGCGTCTTCAGCTCCATCGGCTCCATCAGCGGGAACACGAACAGGATGCACCCGATCACCCCGAAGATCACCACCTGCCCCCACCCCAGCGCCCCCGTTACGTACACGAAGCCGTTCATGTAGAACTTCTTGAGCACCTCGCTGGTCCCTTCCAGCGACCCCAGGAAGGCCCGCTTGCGCTGCGAGTGCAGCTTCAGCTCCTTGACCCCGTCCGTCAGCCCCCGCAGGTGCGCCCACAGCCGGTCGCGCTCGTCGCGCGCGAGCTTCTCGTAGTGGAGCGCCTTGTTGAACACCACCCTGTAGACGGGGATGCCCAGGGCGAGCGCCACCAGGAAGAAGACCAGCACCTTCCAGGAAAGGATCCCCAGGTACACCACGCACCCCAGGAAGATGGTGGTGTTGGTGAGGAGGAGGGGGAGCACCGTCAGCGACCGGACGATGGTCTCGGAATCGTCCGTCAGCGCGGCGAGCAGCTTGGGCGCCCCCAGCCCCTCCAGGCGCTGGAAGGGCGAGGTCAGGATCTTCCGGGCCAGCTCCATGCGCAGCCTGAGCACCGCCTCCTGCCCCATCCGGGTGAGGATGTACGAGGAGACCATCCGCGTCACCGGGAGGAGGATCCAGAGGGTGACGAAGAGCACGATCAGCCGCGGGTGCGCCCACCGGTCCTTCATGTGCGCCGCGTCGTTGATCAGGCTCACCAGCCCCGCGTTGCACAGGCCGCTGAGCGCGCCGGTGATCAGGGCGGCGACGAGGGCCCGGGGGGAGTAGCGAAAGAGGCGGGACAGGAGATCCATGGTCTGCGCTCGCAGAAAGTGAGGATGGGATCCGGGGAAGGAGGGTCCGGGATCCGTCGGATTGGCGCGGGCCGGGGGTGCGGCGGTACTTTCCTTCCCTGTCTCGAAAAGTCCGCGGTCGGAAGCCGGTGGAGCACTCCGCCGCCAGGGGCGAGGTGCCGCTTTCCGGGAGTCTGCAGGATGAAGGAACGGGCGCGGACGCGAAGAGGTCCAC
>JAFAYN010000015.1 GCA_019240375.1 Gemmatimonadota bacterium | reverse complement strand
CTGTACCGGCGCGTCGAGCGCCTGCGGGCCCGCCTCCGCGCGCTCCTGGAAAGCGCAGGGTTGGGCGGAGACGAGGTGCGCGGCCTCCTTTACGAATCCGACGCACCATGAGCGGGCGAAATCGCGGGCGCCGAGTGCCCCTCGCAGGAGGTTGCAGGTGAGCGATCACGAGAGCGACGACGAGCGGGTGGCCGCGTTCCTGGACGGCCGGATGGACGCGCGACGCCGGGAAGAGATGCTGGCCCACCTGACCAGGAGCGACGAGGACCGTGCGGTTCTCGCCCGCACCGCGGCCATCCTGCGCCAGCTGGAAGAGGGCGCCACGATGCACGGGGCTGATGACACGATGGAGCCCGGGCGTGGTGACCCTATCATGGGGGAGGGCGTGATCGCCCTCGACACGCGCCGCCCCTCGCGTCCCACGCCTGGTCCCGAGGTCCATCGGACGCGGCCGCGAGTCCTCCGGTGGGCGGTGCTCGCGGCGGTGTTGGCGGGGATCGCGCTGATCACCAGCCGTATGCCGTACCCGCGCACCTCCATCGCCGACGAGCCGGTGCGCCTCGCCGCCCGGCTGGAGCACGGCGCAGAGGGGCTGCCCGCGGGGTGGACCGAGCAGCGGCCGTGGACGTCCGCGCGCGGAGAGGATTCGGGCAGCGCCCCGTCACCCGGCGAGCAGTCGGCGAGGTCCGCGCGCGCCGGCGCGATGCTGGTGGACCTTTCGGTGGCGGTGCAGGCGCTCGACACCGCGGCGACACGGGTGCTCGCGAGCCAGCTCGCCGGCCGCTTCGACCCACAGGGTGGACGAAGGGGCGCGCTCCGCGAGATCTCGGACGGCGCCGCTGCAGGCCCGGAGCGGCTGCGGCCGCTGATCGGCGAGGCCACGGAGCGGATCGCCAGGCGGCTGGACGGGGACGCGCTGCGGCTGGGCGCCTGGACCGAGGCCGCGGGGCTGGCCGCCGCGCGGCGGGACGCCGGCTTCTTCCGCGATGGGGAGACGCGGCGGATGCTCGACCAGGCTGAGCGGCTGACCACGGGGGATCCACCGGCCCGGGCGGCGGTGCGGCAGGTGCGGCTCCTGCTGGCGGCCGATCCTCCGAAGTGGGAGGCGCTCGCCCCCGCGCTCGACTCGTTGGCCCGCGAGCTCGCGACCGGGTGAGCCGGAGCCGCGGATCGCCGTGAGCTCCCCCTTTTCCCCCTCAGCTCCCGATGTAGCGGAATCCGGCCCACGCCGCGGGTGAGCGCCGCGCGGGATCGCGCGAGCGGAGCAGCTCCAGCTGGGCCTCGCGCAGCGCCGCGGCCGGTTCGAGCCCACGGCGGTAGGCGCGATGGAACGCCAGCATCAGCGGCTGCGTCAGCCGGTCGTCGGCTTCCCACAGGCTCCCCACCACCCCCCCCGCGCCCGCCGCCAGCAGCGCACCGGAGAATCCCGCCAGCCCGCCCGACCGCCCCTCGCGCGAGCGCACCGTGTGGCACGCCGCGAGCACCACCAGGCGCACGCCGCGGAGCTGGAGCGCGTTCACGGCTTCCGCGGTGAGGCGCCCGGTGGTGTCGGGCCCCGCGAGCACCAGCGCCGACCGCTCCGGCCGCGCATCGTCGAACACGGCGTGTCCGGCGTAGTGGATGACGCGGGCACCGGGTGCGCGGTCGCGCAGGGCGTCGCGCGTGGCGGCGGGACCCTCGAGCACCACGCTGGCCCGGTACACGGTGCGGAGCGAGTCGACCTCCTCCCGCGCGCCGCGGAGCCTGTCGAGCGTGGGGTACTGCGTCGGGTCGAACGCGGGGTCGGCCACTAGAAGCGCGGGAGCCGATCGGTGGGTCGAGGGGGCGGGCCGGGCCGCTTCGGCCAGCGTGGCGGCGAAGCGGAGCGAGTGGTCCTGCACCAGGTAGCGGGCCCGCCGGGTGTCCAGCAGGGCGTCGAAGGGCACGCCGGCGATCTCGCCGTCCACGACGATCACGAGCGGCGTCCCTGCCGGTCCAAGGCGCTTCTCGACGGGCCGGACCAGCAGCTCGTGGAGCCGCGCGAGGCCGGGGCGGGCGTGCTCCGCCCGTGCGGGCGACTCCAGCGCGGCGACGCTCCGCTCGATCGTCGCGAGGACGCTGTCGCGGACGACGGTCCGGCGCAGCAGGCGCACGTCGTGTACGCGCAGCGTCCAGGTGAGCAGCGTGTCGCCGATCAGGGCGTATTCCACCGCCACCTGCCCGGGGGGGGCGGCCGGACGGCCGTCGACCGGCGCGGAAGCCCCGTACCGGGGCGCGAACGAGACGCGCCCGCGCTCGACCGCCTGCAGGGCGGCGACCGTGTCGCCGGCGCGGAGGTGAAGCATCACCAGCTGGTCGAACCGGCTGCGCGCCTGCTCCATCACCGCCACGCGCAGCGAGGCGTTTTCGAGGCTCTCGGACAGCCGGTGAACGCGGGCGGTGACGTCGTTCAGGTCGGCGGTCGCGGACGTGAGGTCTCCCCGGGCGAGCCGCACGTCGGCACGGCGCACCAGCGCCGGCAGAAGCCAGATCGGGTTGTTGAGCCTGTCGAAGAAGGCGATCGCGGAGTCCAGCCCCGCCCCCGATCCCGTGTCGGGGGCCACCAGTGCCCGCGAGAAGTGCACGGTCTCGGACATCCACTTGCGCGGTCCCTCGGCGCGTATCTCCCCGACGAGCGACTCCGCGCGATCCATGTCCTCCGCCGCTTCCTTCCGTCGGCCTCCGACCCACCGGGCACGAGCCCTGCCGAGCAGCGCTTCCACCAGGTGGAGCGCCTGTTTCTCGCGCAGGGCCACGGCAAAGTCTTCCTCCTGGACGACCAGGGCCGCCCGTGGCATCCGGTCGACCGTCGCGCAGTTCGCCAGCACCATCAGTGCGTTGTGGAGCCGAACGGATGAGCGATACGCGCGCAGCGACATGAGCCCGCGGTGCATCAGGCGGTATGCCGCCAGCGTGTCCCGCTGGCCGTAGGCCGTCTCCCCCTCCATCTGCCACTGGGCCGCCGCGTGCTCCGTTTCCCCCGCGCGTGCGAACAGCCCGGCCGCGGTCCGGTACGCGGCGCGTGCTTCCGGGGAGTGGCCGCTGCGGAGCAGCCCGGAGCCCCGGGTCCAGAGAGCGCGCGCGGCCAGCGCCGGATATCTCACCGAGTCGATCCGGGGCACCAGCGCCCCGAACATGGAATCGGCCCGGTCGAAATCGCGCGCGTACACCACCGTGGCGGCCTGGAAGACTTCCGCCATGAGCACGAGCGCGGGAGACGGCGGACGCGCGTTCACCACGCGCGTGAAGGAGTCTCCCGCGGCGACCTGCTCCGTGCTCTCGTACAGGCGTTTCCCCGCCGCGTACGTGCGGTGCGCGCGGGCGAGCGCGTGCGTGGCCGCGGGGTCGCCCCTGGCCACCCGGATCGCCCGCACCGCGTCCGCGAGCGAGGCGTCTCCACCGCGCGCTTCCAGCGCGTCGCCCAGCCGCTCTGCGAGCTGCAGCAGCTCCGCGGCCCGAGCGGGGTGCCCTGCCTCCAGCGCGCCGCCCCAGTCGCCGAGCACCGATTCCCACCCGTACAGGCGTGTCTCCTGCGGGTGCGCGGCGGCGAACGCGCGCACCTCCGCCTCGGAAGCACCGGGGTGGGGCGGGGTGGGCACGGGAGGGTGCCGGAGGGAGCTGCGCCGCTCCCGCGCCTCGCCGGCCCACGTGCTCGTCGAGTCGATGCGCAGATACTCCGTCCAGGCGCTCCCGGCCTGCTCGTCCAGTCCCAGCGTTTGCAGCAGGAGTGCGGTGTTGAAGCGCGCGGCTGGGTCGTGCGGCTCGGCCGCGACCGCTTCAAGCGCGTAGTTCAGCCCTTCCAGCAGGTCCCGCGGATTCTGGGTGCGCTGGGCGCGGACGAGATGTGCGCCCGACAGGTCGACCAGCAGCGGCACCCTCCGGCGCGAGAGCCGTAGCGCCCTGGACAGCCGGGTGATCGCCGCGTCGGCTGCCTGCTCCGTGCCGTCGTCGTCCATGATCGCCAGCAGCGCGGACGCCTGGACCGAGTCGGGGTCGGAGCTTTCGCCGGCATCGGCCAGCGCCTCGAAGCCGGCCAGTCGGCCGGCGTCGATCCCGCACGACTCGCGGGGCACCGTTTCGTCCGCCCCTGCGCGGAGGACGGAACATGGGTGGTATTCGACCGGGATGGAGAAGCGCGGCGAGAGGACGCGGACGGGCCGGGCAGCCGCGAGCCCGCCCAGGACCGTGGCGTGAGAGGGCCCGAGGTGCGTCCCGGCCACCATCGCTCCGAGGGCGGTGGCGCCGCCCAGCAGCAGAAGAGGCCAGAGCTTCAGCGGTGTGCGCGGCAAAAGGCGTGAAGAGGACCGGGGTACGTGTGCGTCACGGGTGCGGAGAACGCGGTGACGGCAATGATCGAGAGGTATGAAAGGGCGGAGCCGGCACGGACCGGGGGCGGCCGGTCGGGGAGTCGCACCGCCCGCACCCCCGGGAATCTGCTCTCATCGCACCCTCGGAGTCAACATATGGCGTGAGGACATAGCACGGCCACCCCGCGCCGGCTATTGTTCCCCGCGGAGTCCGCCCCCTCCCATCATCGCCGGAGCCACCGATCATGGTCGATCCTCAGAAGCAGTACGTCCGTGAGCTTTTCGACAAGTTTTCCTACCTTGCCACCTGGCTCCCGGGCGTGCCCCTGCGGGTCGGCGACGTCGGCGTCATGCGCGACGGGTACTTCCAGCGCCTTTCCTCGCTGGAGAACCTGGGACTGACCTTCACGGTGCGTCAGGATGACGTCGGCACGCAGCTGGACTATGCCAGCCGTGGCGCGGTTTCCGTCTCCTTTAAGGCCGCGGGAGCGATTCCGCCGTACGGGAGCGTGCTGGCCGAAGCTTCCGCGGGCGTGGTGATCCGGATGAACCGCGAGAACGCCGTGCTGTTCCAGGTGCTCGGCGCGTCGTTCCCTTCGATCGAGGACCAGCTCGGCCTGGAGCACGAGATCCGCCGCCGTCACGCCGCGGGCGAATGGAACACGGATCACCTGGTGGTGACGGAGGTGCTCCAGGCCAGGTCGGCCACCATCCTGATCGCGAG
>JAFAYN010000503.1 GCA_019240375.1 Gemmatimonadota bacterium | reverse complement strand
TGCGCAGGAGACGGTGGGCCGGACCGGCGGGTTCCTGATCCCGGAGGACTACCGCTGCGAGGCGGTGGTGAGCCGGGAGCGGATCTCCCGGGGCGAGCTGGTGGAAAACTTCGAGACGGTCCGCATCCGCAAGGACGGGGCGCGCATCCACGTTTCGCTGACCGCGTCGCCGATCCGCGACGAGGCCGGGAAGGTGGTCGGGATCTCGGTGATCTCCCGCGACGTGACGGACAAGAAGCGCTTCGCCGAGACGCTGGCCGCCAGCAACGAGCGGTACCGGCTGGTGAGCCGCGCGACCAGCGACACCATCTGGGACTGGGACGTGCTCGCCGGGACGGTGGAGTGGAACGAGGGGCTCGCGGCCACCTTCGGCTATTCGCTCGGGGAGGTGGAGCACACGCCGGAGTGGTGGCTCGACCGGGTGCACGAGGAGGACCGCGAGCGCGTCGGCGCCGCGCTGGAGCAGGCGATCGCGGGCGGGGGGGAGTTCTGGTCGGACGAGTACCGGCTGCGCCGGGCGGACGGCTCCTTCGCCTTCGTCCTCGACCGGGGATACGTGCTGCGGGACGGGGAAGGGCACCCGCTGCGGATGATCGGCTCGACCAGCGACATGACCGCCCGCAACGAGGCGGAGCAGGAGCTGCTCCGGGCCAAGGAGGTGGCGGAGGACGCGAACCGCGCCAAGAGCGAGTTCCTTTCCCGGATGAGCCACGAGCTGCGCACCCCGCTCAACTCGGTGATCGGGTTCGCCAGCGTCCTGCACAAGAACAAGGCGGGGAACCTGCGCGAGCAGGACCGCGGCTACCTGGAGCGGATCCTCGCCAACGGCAAGCACCTGCTGGGGCTGATCAACGACATCCTGGACCTGTCCAAGATCGAGGCGGGGAAGGTGGAGGTGGAGCTGGCCCCCACCGCGCTGGACACCCTGGTCCGCGACACCCTCACCGCGCTCCGCGGGGCCCGGGGGCCGGAGGTCGACCTCCGCATGGACGTCCCGGAGAGCCTGGCGCCGCTCGAAGCCGACCCGGGGAAGCTGAAGCAGGTGCTGATCAACCTGGTGGGGAACGCGCTCAAGTTCACCGAGCGCGGGGTGGTGCGCGTGGCGGTGTCGGCCGACCCCCTGACGCTGCGCCCGTACCGGATCGACGTCTCGGACACGGGGATCGGGATCCCGGCGGATCGCCTGGCGGCGATCTTCCAGCCCTTCGAGCAGGCGGAGTCGGGGACCGCGCGGCGCTTCGAGGGGACGGGGCTGGGGCTGGCGATCTGCTCCTCGCTCTGCGGGCTGCTCGGCTACGAGCTGACCGTGCGCAGCGAGCCGGGGGTGGGGAGCACCTTCTCCATCCGGCTGGGGCCGGAGCCGGAAACCGACGCTTCGGGCGCCGCGTCGATCGTCTTCCGCTCGAGCCCCGACGACGCAGGGGAGCCGGGGGCGGAGCCGCTCCCGCTCGCCGGGAAGCGGGTCATGGTGATCGACGACGAGGCGGACGCCTGCATCGTGCTCTCCCACTACCTGGAGGAGTGCGGGTGCGACGTGCTGGCCACCACCTCCGCCACGCAGGCGATCCGCATCGCGGAGTGGTTCGCGCCGGACCTGATCACCCTCGACCTGATGATGCCCGCCCGCTCAGGCGTGGAGCTGTTCGAGCAGCTGAAGCAGCACCCGGTCCTCGGCGGGGTTCCCGTGCTGGTGGTGAGCGTCCTCGCCGACCAGGGCGTCGGGATCAGCGGGGTCATCGAGATGCTCACCAAGCCGGTCAGCCGGGAGCGGCTGCAGCAGACGCTCGACCGGATCTTCGAGGCCCGGCCGGTGCGGGTGCTGGTGATCGACGGCGACTCGGGGACCCGCGAGCAGATGGCGCTCAGCCTGGAGGCGGAGGGCGTGGCGGTGCAGACGGCCGCCAACCTGTCGCAGGCGCTCGGGGCGCTGCGGAGCGCACATCCCGATTTCGTGGTGCTCAACCCCACCCCCACCGATGAAGGGGGGGCGCCGCTCTTCGCGGTCACCGCCAGGGAGCCCACCCCCGCCGAGCTGAGGCGGCTGAGGGAGAACCCGCTGGCGCCCCTGCGCAGCACGGACGGGTGAACGGAAAGGGGGGAGGCTCGCCGGAGCCTCCCCCCTTTCCGTTCCGCCCCACGCACGGGTCTCCTTGTCCCGAACGCGCCTTCGCGATACTCTCCCGTCCCCGCCCCTTCCGCGAGCTTCCTCACCCCGGAGCCCCCATGACCCCGGCCATCGAGACCACCGCGCTGCGCAAGCTGTACCCGGTCCCCTCCGCTCCGCCGGGCGTGCTCGCTCTGGCCGGGCTCGACCTGCGCGTGGAGCGCGGGGAGTTCTTCGGACTGCTGGGGCCCAACGGGGCGGGG
>JAFAYN010000361.1 GCA_019240375.1 Gemmatimonadota bacterium | reverse complement strand
GCCTCTTCCGCCGCCTCGCCGTGCCGTCCGCAGGCGCCGAGGAGGACCACTCCCGCCAGGCCCAGGGCACGCACCGCCGGCACCCGCAGCCGCCCCGCTCTATTCCGCATGTTCATGCTCCACCGGTTTTCCGAATTGCCAGTAAGTGATCGTCCCGTGAAGGGCGCCGGCTACGCGCCGGTCGGGAGCCCCGTCCCACCCGTCGTCCCCTGCGCGGCGCCGGTCTGTCCCGCGGCGCCCTGGGTCTGCTGCGTCTGCGTCGTCGCGCTGCTCTGCGTGGTGCTCCCCTGCGTGGTCGCGCCCCCCGAAGCCGAAGCGCTCGCCCCGCCCGTGCTCCCCAGGGGGAGGTTCGGGAGGAGCCGCACCCGGGTCTGGGCGATCTGCAGGTTGCGCGCGGCCAGCGCCCGGTTGGCGCGGGCCTGCTCCAGCAGGATGCGCGCGTCGGTCAGCTCGAGCTGGTTGGACAGCCCCTCGCGGTAGCGGAGCTCCGCGATCTGGTAGGCGCGCTGGGCCTGCTCCACCGTCCCGCTGCTCGACTCCCAGGTGGCGCGCGCGGCGTCCAGCTGCGAAAAGGCGTTGCGGGTGTCCAGCTCGGCCAGCTCGCGCACCTGCTGGAGCTGCGCCTGGGCCTGCTCCACGTTGGCCTGCGCCGCCAGCTCGTCGCCGCGGATCCGGCCGCCGGTGAAGATGGGGACCTGCAGCGCCGCGCCCACCGTCCAGTTCTCCCGGAAGTCGCTCCACGAGGGGAGGATGCTTCCCGGGTACGCCACCCGCCCGTACTGCGAGGTCAGGCTGACGCTGGGGAGGCGCTGCGCGTGGGCGATGGTCACCTGCGCCTGCTGCACCCGCACCTGCTCCGCCGCCTGGCGCACCACCGCGCGGGCGCCGGCCGAAGTATCGGCCACCGCGACAGGCGCCACCTCCTCCAGCGTGCTGGTCAGGGTGAGCGGCTGGGAGACCGGGATGTTCAGCAGCTGCTTGAGCCGCGTGTAGGCGATCTCCCGGTCGGCGCGCCGCTGGATTACGTTCGGCCGCTGGTTGTCGCGCGCCACCCGGGCGCGCAGCACGTCGAACTCGGACTGCTGCCCCACCCGTCCGCCCACCTCGGCCAGGCGCAGCACCGTCTCGGCCTGGGCGAGCGTGGCCTCGGCGATGTCGACCATCCGGTCGGCGAGCTGGGCATCGTAGTACGCCTGCGTGACGTCGAGCTGGGTCTGCGCGGTGGCCGACTGCACCCCGATCTCGGCGACGGCCTGCCCGGAGCGCGCGATGCGAGTCTGCGCGGTCAGCCGCCCGCCGGTGAAGAGCGGCTGGCTGAGCGCGAAGCCGAAGTTGTAGGTGTTCTCGCTCCCGAAGCCCAGGTTGCCGAAGTTCAGCCCGCCGAGCCCGCTCCCCTGCCCGGAGCAGCGGACCGCGTTCTCCAGCGAGTCGACGCGCTGCTGCAGCGGGAGCGCCGGGTTCGGGGTGAAGGTCCCGCCGCACCCGGTCGGCTGGGTGGTGGTGTCGGGCTGGGAGCTTCCCCCGCCGAGCCCCTGGAACTGGCTGGCCAGGGTGCGCGAGTACGACGCGCTGCCGTTGAGCTGGGGGAGCCGGGCCGCCTGCGCGCGGATCACGTCGGCGCGGGAGCGGGTGATCCCGGCGCGCGAGATCTCGATCTGCTCGCTGGAGGCCGCGCCCATCTGCAGCGCTTCCTGGAGGGAGAGCGCGCGCGGGGCCGTCCCCTGTGCCTGGGCCGGCGCCGTGGCGGGAGTGGTCCCGCCTCCCTGCGCGGCCAGCGGGGCGGCGAAAAACGCGAGGGCCGTCAGGGCGGCCGCTCCCCACGCGAGGGAGTTCCGCCTGCTACGATCGGGCATCTTTATATTCCGACAGTTGAGCGTTCCGGTTGAATCCCCACCGACTACGAATCCGCGGCGGAAACGTTTCTTTCCCGCCGCGGGGCGCGGGCCGGCTCCACGCCGATGGCCCGCAGGAAGAGCTGTACGTACTTGGCGGGCGCCTCGTCCGGGGAGTAGTCGTACCTCCCGGGCATGATGTCGCGCCCCATCGCGTCGGTGAACAGCGCCCCCATCAGCATGGAGGCCGCGGCGCGGACGTCGAAGTCGCCGCTCGCCAGCCCCCGCTCGCGCAGGCGGAGCAGGTACTCGTGCAGCTCGTTGGAAACGCGCATCGGGGTCGCCCCCGCGCAGCTCGCCATCTCCGGAGCCTGCTCCATCTCGCCCATGCAGGCGCGGATCATCGACTTGGCCCGGCGCAGGTGCGCCAGGCGGATCCGGCACCACTCCGTCAGCTCCCGCTCCGGGTCGCCCGGGTGCTCCGGGAGCTGGCTGGTCTCGCTCCGCTGCGCCGCCACCTGCAGCGCCTCGGTCAGCAGCGCCGACTTGGAGCCGAAGTGGCGGAAGAGCGTCACCTCGTTCACCCCGGCCTCGCCGGCGATGCGCCGGGTGGTCGCCCCCCGGGTCCCGGTCTCCTGGAACACGCGCAGGGCCGCGTCTAGTAGTCGCTCTCGTACGTCCATCCCGGCAATCTATACTCGCGGAGAGTCGCAAGCAAGCAATTGCTTACAACCCTCGTTTCCGGCTCAGTCGGCCGCCGCGTCGGAGGCGGCCAGGGCGGCGCGCTTGTGGGCGCGCCACCTCTCGATCATGGTCCCCGCCTCGCCCAGGAGGAAGCCGTGGAACTCGGCGGCCTCGCGGAGGCGGTGCTTGGCGTCCTGCATCTCGTCCGGGAGGCTCTCGGCGTTCTCGCTGAGCACCACGCGCATCGCCTCCCAGCGGCGCCGGCCCACCTCCATCACCCGCTCCCAGGCGTCCTGCCGCATCCGGTAGAAGTCGCGGCGGTCACCGGGCGAGCTGATCCGCTCCAGGATCCCGAGCTGCTCCAGCAGGCGCGCGTTGGTGCTCACCGAGGCCTTGCTCACCTGGAGCTCGTCGGCCAGCTCGTCCAGGGAAAACGGGTGCTCCGCCAGCAGGAGGAAGCCGAAGATCCGCCCGGCGCTCCGGGGGAGTCCGTCCGCCTCCATCATCAGCCCCATCCGTTCCACGAACTGCTGAACGATATCCTGCATCTGCTCTCCATGTGGGAGTTTTTTCGACACGGAAATGTACCGGATTCAGATCGTTCAGTCAATACTGAACGATCGAAACGTATAATTCGGGAACCTCTGTTCCCGCCCCCGGAGCGTATCGTCCGTGGCCGCAATCACCTGCTCCGGACTGCGCCCCGCTCCGGCACCGGCTAAACATCCTGATTTCCGCCATCCGTCCCGACGCCGACCGCATGGACCGGCTCGTGCAGGGGGCGGCGCCATGAGCCTGTTCTTCGGTCTTGCCCTCGCGGCGGCGCTCCAGGCACCGCCCCCGGGGATCCTGGTGGAGCGCCGCCTCGCCGAGAGCGTCCCCCTGCGCGTGGGGGACACGGTGCGGGTGCGCGCCCTGGCGAGCGGGGCCACGCCGCGCCCCTTCGTGGTGGAGGGGGTCTTCGAGCGCCCCGCCGACCCCAGCCGCATCGCCCGCAACGAGTACGAGGTCCGCTTCCACCTCCCCGACCTGGAGGAGGTGCTGGGGACGCGCGACCGGGTGGATCGCTTCGCGGTGGTGCTGAGCCCCGGCGCCTCGCCCGACTCGGCGGCGCGCTGGATCGAGGGGCTGGCCTTCGGGACGCGGGCGTACGGGAGCCGCGCCCTGGCCGACCGGACCAGCGCCACCTTCCGGGTGGTGTCGCGCTTCCACCGGGCCATCGGGATCGTCACCATCCTGGCGAGCGCCATCTTCCTGCTGTGCGTGATGATCATCCGCGTGGACGAGCGGAAGCGCGACATGGGGATGCTGCGCCTGGTGGGAGTTTCGCGCGGGACGGTGTTCCGCTCCATCGTGCTGGAGGCGATCGGGATCACGGTGGCGGGGAGCGCGGCGGGGGCGGGGCTGGGGATCGTCATCGCCCAGGTCGTCAACGCCTACTACGCCCGCTACTACGACACCACCCTCCGCTTCGCGCTGGTGACGCCGCGCATCGTCGTGCTGGCGGCGCTGCTGGGGCTCGGGCTGGGGGCGGTGGCCGGGGCGCTGGCGGCGTGGCGGGTGGTCAACGTCCCCCCGCAGCGGCTGGGGGAGCGGTGATCGTGGCCTCGTCACTGCGCGCGCTCTTCCGCCGCCGCAGCCGCACCCTGCTGGCGCTGGCGGGAATCGGGATCTCCGCCGCGCTGCTGCTGGACATGACCATGCTGGCATCAGGGCTCACCGAGTCGTTCGGCGAGCTGCTGGGGGCAAAGGGGTACGCCCTGCGCGTCACGCCGAAGGGGATCCTCCCCTTCGACAGCGACGCCACCATCCGCGACGCGGCGGCGACGGCGCGGCGGATCGCCTCGGTCCCGGGGGTGGCGGGGGTGGCCCCGGCGCTGGGGGCGCAGCTCTACCCGGTGACGGGGGACAGCGCGCGGGAGCCGGTGTTCGCCACCGGGATCGACCCGCGCGGACAGATGCTGTACCGGGTGCTCCGCGGGCGGGAGCCGGGGCCGGGGGAGGTGGTGGTCAGCGAGCCGATGGCGCGCGACGACCGGCTCCGGCCGGGGAGCGTGGTGTCGCTGGCCTCGGGGCTGGACGTGTCGCTGGGACGCCCGCGGGGGACGCGCCGCTACGTGGTGAGCGGGGTGGCGGAGTTCCTGTACGACTACGCGGGCGAGCACTCCGTCGCCCTCCCGCTGGGCGAGGTGCAGCGGGCGATCGGGAGGGATAACCAGGTGTCGCTCTTCGGGGTGTCGGCCGCGGAGGGGGTCGACCCCGGCGCGCTGGCGGCCCGCATCGGCCGGGTGGTCCCGGAGGTGTCGGTGTACTCCACCGCAGAGCTGCTGCGGGAGACGAGCCGGCGCCTCTCGTACTTCCGGCAGATGGCGACCATCCTGGGGAGCGTGGCGCTGACCGTCACCGCGCTGCTGGTGGCGACCATCATCACCATCGGGGTGCGGGAGCGCTTCGGGGAGATCGCCACCCTGCGCGCCATCGGGATCGCGCGGGAGCGCATCCTGCTGGGCGTGGTGGCGGAGGGGCTGACGCTGGCGCTGCTGGGGTGCGCGCTGGGGCTCCCGCTGGGATTGTGGATGGCGCGGCGGCTGGACCGGATCCTCCTCTCCTTCCCGGGGCTCCCGTCCAAGGTGACCTTCTTCACCTTCGACCCTGGGCGGGTGGCGTTCGCGCTGGCGGTGGTGGTCGCGGTGGGAGCGGTTGCCGGGTGCGTCCCCGGGCTGGGGGCGGTGCGCTCGCCGCTGGGGCAGGCGCTGCGCGAGGAGGCGGAATGAGCGTGATCTCGGCGCGGGGGATCGTCAAGGAGTACCCGTACGGGGGCGACTCGGTGCGCGCCCTGCGCGGGGTGGACCTGGAGGTCGGCCCCGGCGAGCTGGTGGCCGTCGTAGGCCCCTCGGGGTGCGGGAAGAGCTCGCTGCTCAACGTGCTGGCCGGGATCGACCCGCCCACCGAGGGACGTGTGGAACTGCTGGGGCGCGACCTGGGCGCCCTGGGCGAGGGGGAGCGCTCGCGCCTCCGCCTGCGCGAGGTGGGCTTCATCTTCCAGCGCTTCCACCTGCTGTCGGTGCTCACCGCCGCCGAGAACGTGGAGTTCCCCATGGCCGAGGCCGGGGTGCCGAAGGGGGAGCGCCGCGCCCGCGCCCGCGAGCTGCTGGAGTACGTGGGGCTGGGGCACCGGGTCGGGCACCGCCCGCCGCACCTGTCCGGCGGCGAGCAGCAGCGGGTCGCCATCGCCCGCGCCCTGGCCAACCGCCCGAAGCTGGTGTTCGCCGACGAGCCCACCGGCGAGCTGGACCGCCGCACCGGCGACGAGATCATCGCCCTGTTCGAGCGGCTGAACGCGGACGGGACCACGCTGGTGATCGTGACGCACGACACCTCGGTTGCCGGCCGCACCCGCCGCGTGGTGGAGATGGCGGACGGGGTGGTGGTGCGCGACGGGCGGGCCGGCGGATGATCCTCCGCCTCGCCCTCGCCGAGCTGCGCCACCGCCCCGGGCGCGCCCTCTTCCTCCTGGGCGGGTACTCGCTGGGGGTGGCGGTGATGGTCGTCCTCCTCGCCGTGGGGGAGGCGATGCTGGAACAGGCGAGAGACCGCGCCCTGGTGGGCGGCGGCGACGTGGTACTGGTTCCCGCCGGGGTGAGCACCGAGATGCTCAAGTCGGGCGGGACCTCCACCCTCTTCCTGGGGGTGGACCACGCGCGCTTCCTGCAGCGGCGGATCCTGGAGTCGGAGCGCGGGCGCGCCGAGCACGGGATCCGGGCGGCGAGCCCGGTGCTGGACGGGAAGCAGGTGGAATTGATCGCCGGGGGACGTACCTGGAAGGCGATCGCCGGGGGGGAGCTCCCCGGCCGCGCCCGGATGGCGGGGGCCGCTCCGGACCTCCTCCAGGGGCGCTGGACGGACAGCGACGCCGACCGGCGCTGGGCCTCGCCCACGCAGGCGGAGCTGTTCCGGGAGATCGACCACTTCCACCTCCCCACCGGCGCCACCGCGCGCGACTCCACCTGGGCGGAGTGGCACTACTTCAACGTGGTGCTCGCCCCGGACCGCTGGGTGTACGTGACGCTGATGGTGGCGGGGCGGCTGGACACCCCCGGGAAGTGGGGCGGGCGGGTGCTGATCACCGTCCGCGAGCCGGACGGGACCCACCGGTCCCTCAATCGCTACTTCACCGACCGCCAGGTGCGCTTCGACACCGCCTCGCCCGACCTGCGCTTCGGCGGCGGCGACTTCGTGCGGCTGGAGGGGAACGATTACCATGTGGCCGCCGGCGCAGGGGATGCCCGGGTCGACCTGCGGCTGGCTCCCGCCCCGGGGCGCTACTTCCCCCCGACCGACCTGGGTGGGACCACGCTGGTCTCGGGCTACGTGACGCCCGCGCTGTACGCCCGTGCCGAAGGCACCGTCTGCCTCCCGCGCTGCGAGCGGGTGCAGAGCGCGCAGGCGTATCATGACCACAACTGGGGGACCTGGCGCAACGTCACCTGGGAGTGGGGGTCGGCGTCGGACAGCGCGCTCTCGCTCCTGTACGGAGTAGTGC
>JAFAYN010000178.1 GCA_019240375.1 Gemmatimonadota bacterium | reverse complement strand
ACCCGTCCAGGATCAACCCGCTGCAGCCGGTGGAGCTGGTGATCGACCACTCCATCCAGGTGGACGCCTTCGGCACGGCGGACGCCTTCCAGCAGAACGTGGAGCTGGACTACGCCCGCAACCGCGAGCGCTACGCCTTCCTGCGCTGGGGGCAGCAGGCGTTCGCCAACTTCAAGGCGGTGCCGCCCAACACCGGGATCGTGCACCAGGTGAACCTGGAGTACCTGTCGCGCGTGGTGTTTTCCACCGACGAGATGGCCGACCACGACGGCGGGCGCCCGCTGGCGTACCCCGACACCTGCGTGGGGACCGACTCGCACACCCCGATGGTCAACGGGCTGGGCGTGCTGGCGTGGGGCGTGGGCGGGATCGAGGCCGAGGCGGCGATGCTCGGCCAGCCCATCTCGATGCTGATCCCCGAGGTGATCGGCTTCCGGCTGGAGGGCGAGCTGCCGGAGGGCGCCACGGCGACCGACCTGGTGCTCACCGTCACCGAGATGCTGCGCAAGAAGGGGGTGGTCGGGAAGTTCGTGGAGTTCTACGGCCCCGGCGTCGCCTCGCTGGCGCTGGCCGACCGCGCCACCATCGGCAACATGTCGCCGGAGTACGGCGCCACCTGCGCCATCTTCCCGCCGGACGAGGTGACGCTCCAGTACCTGCGCTTCACCGGCCGCCCCGAGGAGCGGATCGCGCTGGTGGAGGCGTACATGAAGGAGCAGGGGCTCTTCCACACCACCGAGTCGCCGGAGCCGATCTTCACCGACACGCTGACGCTGGAGCTGAACACCGTCCAGCCGAGCGTGGCCGGGCCGCGCCGCCCGCAGGACCGCATCAACCTGTCGGACGTGAAGAAGTCGTTCCGTGAGGCGCTCCCGTCGCTCCTCCCGCACAATGCGTCGCTGCACTCCCAGAAGGACGCCGCCAACGCCGATTCGGGCGCGGGCGCGGACAAGGTGGGCGTATGGGGCGAGGGGTCCGGGGCGTCCGACCTGGCGCAGCAGATCGCGGACGAGTCGCCGGCCGGCGCGGCGCACAAGCTCGACCATGGCTCGGTGGTGATCGCCGCCATCACCAGCTGCACCAACACCTCCAACCCGTCGGTGATGATCGCCGCGGGGCTCCTCGCCAAGAAGGCGGTGGAGCGCGGGCTGACGCGCAAGCCGTGGGTGAAGACCTCGCTGGCGCCGGGTTCCAAGGTGGTGACCGAGTACTACGAGAAGGCGGGGCTCCAGCCGTACCTCGACCAGCTCGGCTTCCAGACGGTGGGCTACGGGTGCACCACCTGCATCGGCAACTCCGGGCCGCTCCCCACCGAGATCGCCGAGGCGATCCAGGAGCGCGGGCTGGTGGCGTGCTCGGTCCTGTCGGGGAACCGCAACTTCGAGGGGCGCATCAACTCGGACGTACGGGCCAACTTCCTGATGTCGCCTCCGCTGGTGGTGGCCTTCGCCATCGCCGGGCGGATCGACTGGGACCCGTACAACGAGCCGATCGGCACCGACGGGGAGGGGCGCTCGGTCTTCCTCAAGGACATCTGGCCGACCGGCACCGAGGTGCAGTCGGCGGTGCAGAGTTCCATCGAGTCGGAGATGTACCGCCGCAGCTACGGGAGCGTGTTCGAGGGCGACGAGCGGTGGAAGTCGATGGACATCCCCACCGGTGACCGCTTCGTGTGGGCCGACGACTCCACCTACGTGCGCCGTCCGACCTACTTCGACAACATGCCCAAGGAGGCGCGGGCGACTGTGCCGGAGATCCGCGGGGCGCGCGCGGTGGCCTTTTTGGGCGACAGCGTGACCACCGACCACATCTCGCCGGCCGGGAGCATCAAGAAGGACTCGCCCGCCGGGAAGTACCTGACGCAGCACGGGGTGGACGCCAAGGACTTCAACTCGTACGGGTCGCGGCGCGGGAACCACGAGGTGATGGTGCGCGGCACCTTCGCCAACGTGCGCATCCGCAACCGGCTGGCCCCGGGGACGGAGGGAGGCTACACCACCTACTTCCCCGAGGACGAGATCACCACCATCTACGACGCGGCGGTGCGCTACGAGCAGGACGGCACCCCGCTGATCGTGCTGGCCGGCAAGGAGTACGGGTCGGGCTCGTCGCGCGACTGGGCGGCGAAGGGGCCGTACCTCCAGGGGATCAAGGCGGTGATCGCCGAGAGCTACGAGCGCATCCACCGCTCCAACCTGGTCGGGATGGGGATCCTCCCGCTCCAGTTCGTGAACGGGGAGAACGCCGACTCGCTGGGGCTGACCGGGCGCGAGACCTTCGACATCGAGGGGCTGACGCACGCCATCGAGACGGGGTTCGAGGGCGGGCGGGAATTGACGGTGCGCGCCACGGGCGAGGATGGTTCGAGCAGGGAGTTCCGGGCGTTCATCCGGATCGACACGCCGCAGGAGGTGCTGTACTACCGTCACGGGGGGATCCTGCAGTACGTGCTGCGGCAGCTTCTTTCGGGGAAGGAGGCGCCGGAGGCGATCTCCGGGTCGGCGGCGGCGGGGGCGGTGGCGCACGGGACGCATCACGATTCCAAGGCGACGGAGGCTTCGGTGGAGTCGTTCCCGGCCAGCGATCCTCCGGCGTATTGAGGTTTTGGTCTGACGGTGTAGGGCCGCTCCGGAGCCCGGCGGTACTGCTGCCGGTCTCCTGCGCGGGGGCGGCGAGCCTGCCAAACGACCGGCAGTCTCCCCGCCCCGGAGGGAGACCACGGTACTGCTGTGGTCTCCCTCCGTGACAGGATTTTATGGGTACGGCAGGAAACGACGAACGACAGTAAACGACGGTGCTCCATGTCGTTCAGCCTTCCCCCAGAATTGGGGGAAGGTGCCGAGCGTAGCGAGGCGGATG
>JAFAYN010000026.1 GCA_019240375.1 Gemmatimonadota bacterium | reverse complement strand
CCGGCTCCCCGCCACCGACACCCCGTCGGCGCTGAGGCCCGGGCTTGCAGGTGCAGGCGAGGACGAGACCGCGAACCGGCAGTGGCCCCCGGCGCTCCTGTTCTGACGCCGTCACGTCCCCGAAAACACGAGGCCCCCCGCCGGATCCGGCGGGGGGCCTCGTCGCGTCCGTCCCGGGCGGGTTTACTCCCCCACGCCCTGGGCGACCAGCGCGTTCAGATCCTTGCTGACCTTGAACACCGCCACCTTGCGGCTGGGGATCGGCACCGCGGCGCCCGTGCGGGGATTGCGGGCCAGGCGGGGCTGGCGGTTGTGCACCTTGAAGGTGCCGAAGCCGCGGATCTCGATGTGCTGCCCCTCGGCGAGGACTTCCTTGACCGCTTCGAGGAAGGCGTCCACGACGATGGCGGCGTCGCGCTTGGAGATTCCGGGGCCGATCTGCTCGATGGCGCGCTCTACGAGGTCTGCTTTGGTCATGGATGGATCGGGAGTTGGGGTGCCGCAGGGAAGGCGGCCGGATGGCCGCTGAAGGGTGGCTGTCCCCTAACGTACACGTGACGAACGGCTTGCGCAACAGTGGCGAGCGGAGCGCCTCCTGAAACCCCGCCCCGTCTCCGTCCGTAGCACCCGCTGGGGAGCGTCCTCCGCGCCCCGCCTCCGCGGCCTCCCGTCCGTCCGCGCCTTCCCTCCCCGCGCCGCCCGTTCCCGGGCGCACCTCCCCGCAGGAGCGATGCTGACCGTCACCCGTCTTTCCAAGACCTACCCCAACGGGGTGCACGCGCTGCGCGGCGTGGACCTGACCATCGGCCGCGGACTCTTCGGGCTACTGGGTCCCAACGGGGCGGGGAAGAGCACCCTGATGCGCACCCTCGCCACCCTGCAGGACCCGGACGCCGGGTCGATCGAGTTCGACGGGGTGGACGTGCTGCGCGACCCGGAGGCGCACCGCCGGCGCCTGGGCTACCTCCCGCAGGACTTCGGCGTGTACCCGGGGGTGTCCGCGATGGAGCTGCTGGACCACCTGGCGCTGCTCAAGGGGGTGGCGGACCGGCGGGCCCGGCGCGAGCAGGTGGAGGCGCTGCTGCACCGCACCAACCTGTGGGAGCACCGGAAGAAGGCGGTCGGCGGCTATAGCGGCGGGATGCGCCAGCGCTTCGGGATCGCGCAGGCGCTGCTGGGCGACCCGCGGCTCGTCATCGTGGACGAGCCCACCGCCGGGCTCGACCCGGAGGAGCGCAACCGCTTCCACAACCTGCTGGCCGAGGTGGGGGAGCAGGTCGTGGTGATCCTTTCCACCCACATCGTGGAGGACGTGCGGCAGCTCTGCCCGCGCATGGCGATCCTGGCCGGGGGACGGGTGCTGCGCGAGGGAGCGCCGCGCCGGCTGGTGGCGGAGATGGAGGGGCGGGTGTGGTGGAGGACGGCGGCGAAGGGGGAGGTGGACGGCCTGCGCGCCTCGCACACGGTGCTTTCCACGCAGCTCCTCGAGGGGCGGACGCGGGTGCACGTGCTGGCGGACGACCGGCCGGGAGCGGAGTTCGAGCCGGTGGCGCCGGACCTGGAGGACGTGTACTTCGCCACCCTGGCGGCGGAGCGGGCGGCGGCGGGCGCATGCTGACCGGGATCGTCGGCTTCGAGTGGCGCTACCAGACGCGCCAGGTGGTCTTCGCGGCCGCGGCGGCGGCCTTCGCGCTCATGGGCTTCGCGCTGGTGGCGACCGGGTACGGCCCGGAGGCGGTGAACGTCAACTCCCCTTTCGTCGTCGCGCAGGCGACGGGGCTGCTCTCGCTCCCGGCCATCTTCGTCCTCACCCTCTTCTGCACCGGGGCGGTGCAGCGCGACACCGAGCACCGGATGGCCGAGATCGTCTACGGCACCGCGGTGGGGAAGACGCGCTACCTCCTGGGCCGCTTCGCCGGGGCGCTGCTGGTGTCGGCCACGGTGTTCGCCATGGCGGAGCTGGGGATGCTCCTGGCGCCGCTGCTGGTGGTGGTCGAGCCGGAGCGGCTGGGGCGCGTCGACGTGGCGGCGTACCTGTGGGCGCTGCTGGTGGTGGGGCTCCCCAACCTGGTGTTCGTGGGGACGCTCCTCTTCGCGGTGGCGGCGCTGACGCGCAGCACCCTCGCCACCTGCGTGGGTGCGGTGTTCGTCTACGCGCTGTACTTCGTCTGCGCCCTGCTGGTGGGGTCGCCGCTGCTCGCGGGAGCCGCGCCCCTTTCCGCGGGGGCGCTGGGGCGCGCGGCGCTGATCGACCCCTTCGGGATCTCCGCCCTGTACCAGCAGACGCGCTACTGGACGCCGGAGATGCGGGACACCCGCCACCTGGCGCTGGGCGGGAGCCTCCTGCTGAACCGGGTGCTCTGGCTGGCCGTTTCCGCGGCGGTGCTCGCGGGCGTCCACCGCCGCTTCTCGCTGCGCGTGGCGACGGGGGCGAAGCCAGCCCGGTCGGCCGCGGCGGAGGTCCCGCCGGGGTCGATTCCCGTGTACCGCCCTGCGGTGGTGGGTGGCCGGGGGGCGTCGTGGCGG
>JAFAYN010000010.1 GCA_019240375.1 Gemmatimonadota bacterium | reverse complement strand
GAGCAGGTGGAGCGGGAGGCGCGCGAGCCGGGGACGCTCGCGGCGCACGAGGCGTTCATCGGCAAGCTCCAGGAGGTGAGCCGCGAGGACCGGGACTCGGACCTGATGGAGGTGGTGCTCACCGCCTACCGCGAAGCGCAGCGGGAGCGCCGTGCGGCAGGCGGGTAGGAGGCTGCCTCCCCGCTCAGGGCTCCTCCGAGCCCAGCCGGTCCTCCAGCCTGCGGCCCGGGTTCCGCCGCTCCCGGCCGGTGTCGTGGAACCGCTCCTTCTCCATCTGCTTCTTTTTCCGCAGATCCTGGAACTCGCGGCGCAGCTTCCCCAGCTCCTCGTCCGAAAGGTCCTCCAGGTCCACCATCCCGGTACGCGCCTCCGACACGGCGCGCAGCAGCTCGTCCAGCTTGAGGTGCACGGCGGTGGCGTCGCGGTTCTGGGTGTTCTGGATCAGGAACACCATCAGGAAGGTGACGATGGTGGTGCCGGTGTTGATGACGAGCTGCCAGGTGTCGGAGTAGTGAAAGACCGGGCCGGTGACGGCCCACACCACGATGACGAGCCCGGCCGCGATGAACGCCCATGGGGATCCCATGGCACTCGAGGTCAGGTTCGCGAACTTCCGGAAGAAGTCACTCATGGCCGGTGCGGTTCGTGTGGACGCGAAGCGCTCGGCGGGAGGAAATGCATCCGGCATGCCGGATGTGGAGCAGATCGGGCGGTCACCCGTGATTTGTTCCCGGAAACCGGCGTGGGAAGATCCGGGAGAGCGCGGCTGAGGAGGAGGGAGGGGTAGGAGAGTCGGGCGCGTCAGCCGGCGGAGCCGGGGCGCCCGCGGACGGTGGAGGCCGCCCGGTACAGCAGGAAAAGCTTCTGCTCGGAGCAGCTTTCCCAGTCGGCGGGGACGGGGACCAGGCGCCGCTTCCGCTCGCCCGCCTGGAAGCAGAGCCACCCGTCCTTGAGGCTCCCCCGGGCGGCGGAGCGCCGGTCGGAGGGGACACGGCGGCCCTCTCCCGCCGATTCGCCCCCGTCGTCGCGGCGCCGGTCGTCCTCGCCGCGGCGGCGCTCCAGCACGAGCGGCGACACCGGGACCACCTTCCAGACCTGCCACTCCGTACCTTCGGGATCTCGAAAAACTCGCATTTTCGCCGTTTCCTGAGGGTTTCCCGACCCCTTCACGAGCAACCGACGTGCCAGACCGGGGGAGCGCCCGCCGCGCCCTCCCGTCAGAGGGTGCGCCGCGTGACCGGGACGGCCACCAGGAGGAACTGCAGCAGCTCGGGCTCGGGGCAGGTCGCCCACCCCTCCGGGATCGGCGCCAGGCGGCGCTTGCACTCCACGCACTCGAAGCTGAGCCACCCCTGCTCGAAGCCCTCGCTCACGGCCAGGGCGGCGCGCCCGTCCTGCGACAGGCGCGTCTGGGGGATGGTTTCCCAGGCGGTCCATTCGACGCCGTCGGCGTCCACAAAGGTTCGAAGTGCCATCGGGAGGGGGGCGGGGGACGGGGTACGGCGGAACGCACAAACATAGGGCGCGGGAAGGAGCCTGGTCAACGTCCGCACGCCCGGCTGACGACTCCATGCCCCAGGGGCGGGACATGATTTCCCGCTGGTGGGACATGCATGCCCCTGAACCGCGGGGAGAGCGCTTCCTCCCCTTCCATGCTCCGGGTGCCGGATCCTCTTGCCGCGCATTCGGATATGCGCGGCCGTGACAAACAGGTGGCGGAGGGCATGGAACCTGACCTTGCCGGCGCCGACTCCGGGCCGACCGGCCGGGAGCGCGCCCGGGACGTGAGCCATCCGTCCCGGGCACCTTTTCACATAAAGGGGAACATCTCCATGTCCACCCAGCCCATCCGGATCCAGCTGCAGAATCCCAGCGTCGCGCCCGTGCTCAGCTACAACGTCCCGGAGCCGACCTCGTACAGTGGCCGCAACTTCATCGACCTCGCGCTCCCGGACAACTACTTCCGGACCGACATCTCCTTCCCGCCCAACGTCCCGGGCCCGCAGGCCGCGCTCGACCGGCTCCGGGTGCTGCAGGCGTCCGTGGCGAAGGGGGCGCTCGCCATGTCCTCCGCCACCACCTCGTCGCTGCTTCTCCCCGACGGGGAGCGCATCAGCGCCGCGCTCGCCCGCCTCGACCCGGCCGAGGTGGAAGCCATGCAGAGGGAGGGGAAGGAGCTGGTGATCTACCGCTCCCTGTCCGGGATGCTGACCCACAAATTCATCGACCGCGTGGACTATTCCGGGGCGGCGGCGAAGCCCCAGCCGCTCGGGGTGGGGAGCCCCGCAGTCGGGGCGACGGCCAACTGCTTCATCACCGCTCCCGCGAACAACGCCAGCCTCAGCGGCCCGTACACCGGGGTCCCGGTGACGATCACGGGGCGGGCCACCACCAGCAGCCTGGGCGCCTCGGTGGGGGTGGAGGTGAGCGTCGGCGGAGGGGGGTGGCAGTACCTCCAGACCGGCGCGCAGGCCGTCAACTGGACGTACGACACCGTCATCAGGACCGCGGGCCAGGTGGTGATCTCCGCCCGGGCCTCGGACACCAACGGGAGCACCTTCACCACCCAGATCACCGTCAACGTGACCCTGGCGCCCGCCCCGGACACCACGGCGCCGACGGTGGTGATCACCTCCCCCGCCGCGGGGGGGACGATCATCGGGAGCAGCGCGGGCGCGACCGTCCCGGTGCAGCTCACGGCCACCGACGCGGGGAGCGGGGTGAGCACGGTGCAGGTGGCCGTGGACTCCGGCACCTGGCAGAGCGCGGCGCGGGACGCGGCGACCGGTGCCTGGAACGTCTCGGTCTCCGTCCCCACGGGGGAGCACACGATCCGGGCACGGTGCACGGACAACGCGGGGAACGTCGGCACGGCGCAGGTGGCGGTGACGGTCGCGGTCCCGGACACCACCCCGCCCACCGTCGCCATCACCTCCCCCGCGGCCGGCGCGCAGATCGCCGGGCCCATGGAGGGCGTGAACGTGCAGGTGACGGGGACCGCGTCGGACGCCAGCGGCGTCCAGGGGGTGACGGTGTCGCTGAACGACGGCTCCGACCCGGTCGCGGCCACGCCGCGCGCGCCGGGGGACTGGTCGCAGTGGTCGGCGACGGTCCGGATCCAGACGGGCGGGCCGCGCGTCATCACCGCGCACTGCACCGACGCCAGGGGGAACGGCAGGGACGCCACCATCGCGGTGGAGGCGATCCTCGTCCCCGACGTGGTATCCCGCCTGAACCGGATCATTCTGGTGGAAAGCTGCCGGCTCTCCTCGTACCTGGGCACCTACGGCGTGGGGCGGACGCTCAAGACCTTCTCCCTCCTCCCGGGCGAGAAGACCAAGCTGAGCGTCAAGACCTACACCAAGACCGAGACCGAGGCCAAGCAGGCATCCAGCGTCCTCGACTCCTACTCGGACGAGAGCTCGGTGGACTTCGAGAACTCGATGGCGAAGGAGCAGTCCAACAAGACCAGCTACGACGAGACCTCCAAGTACTCGGTGGACGGCGAGGCCAAGGCGAGCTGGGGGTGGGGGAGCGCCTCCATCAAGGCGGGGGTGAGCGGCGGGACCAACTCGGCGCGCGAGGAGTTCGCCAAGAACGTGTCCAACGCCGCGCAGAAGCACGTCGCCAAGGCGTCCACCAAGCGCGACGTGCAGATCAACACCAGCTACGAGGTGAAGTCCACCACCGGCGAGGAAACCGAGGTGGTGCGGGAGATCGAGAACGTCAACGTGAGCCGCACGCTGAACTTCGTCTTCCGCCAGATGAACCAGGAGTTCATCACCATGCTGCACCTGGTGGACGTGCGGCTGGCCTTCTTCAAGGTGCTGGAGGTGAACGGCGAGACGCGCTACGTGTACCGCGAGTTCACCCTCCCCGAGATCGACGCCCTCCTCAACGAGGTGGTGGTCCCCGAGCACCGGGACGAGGTCCGGAACAACATCGTGCGCCAGCTCCAGAACGTGTTCGACTACAGGGAGGTCCGCCACGAGTTCGTGGAGTGGCACCAGGCCGCGAGCGACAGCTCCGGCGCGTACCTCCGCGTGAAGAGGGACTACACCTCCCACTACCACGACAACGCCACGGGGACCGACATCGTGGTCCCGGGGATCATCCTCGCCGCCAACCGGTACGTGCTCCGCACGGAGGGCGTGGTGGTGGAAGCGCTCCTGGGCCAGGGCGACGCGCTGGACGAGTACTCCAGGGGGCTGCAGGACGAGGCGGTGATGGCCAAGCAGCTCGCCAACTCGGCCGCTCGCCAGCAGCACCGGATGAACACCCTGGCCATGCAGATCGTCGCCGCCAAGGACGAGGAGGCGGCCAGGCTCTTCGCCATGCTGTTCCCGAAGTTCGCGCCCGCCCCGGCGGATGCGGACGCCACCCCGGCCGCGCTCACCGGAGGGTGAAGATGGGAACGGCAACCGGTTTCGAGGACCGTGTCCTCGCGCCTCCCGCCTCCGTGACGAGCCCGCGTGCCACGGAGGCGGGGACGGGCATGCTGCGCGGCGACATCCGCGTCATCAAGGAGATCGCCACGCAGCCGGAAAGCAAGCTGGTGAAGGAGGGAGCGACGATCGACGGCCAGTACTACCCGATCCCGCCCTGGGAGCCCGAGCTGGCGGCGCTCTGGGCGGTCAAGGCGTCCTTTTCGCTGGGGCTCACCCCGGACGAGGAGAAGACTTTGCAGGCGGCGCTGGACGAGCTGGACTCCGAGAAGGCGGACTTCCTGGAGGGCGTGGCGATCGGGGCGGTGCAGGGGGCGAAGGCCGTGGTGGACGGGTACGTGCACGGCCTGGTGGAGGCGGTGGAGGGGATGATGACCTTCTACAACCTGGCCGCGGACCCGGAGATCTGGGTGCGGGTCTGGGCGGTGTGGAGCGCGCCGCAGGGCTCCACCGA